>JAAZFW010000343.1 GCA_012511525.1 Clostridiaceae bacterium | reverse complement strand
TCCTGGCCCAGCCCCTGGGGCGAAGGCCGTCCCGGCTGGCACATCGAGTGCTCGGCCATGATCAAGCAGCACCTGGGCGACACGATCGACATCCACGGCGGCGGCCAGGACCTGATCTTTCCGCACCACGAGAACGAGATCGCCCAAAGCGAGTCGGCCAACGGCAAGCCGTTCGTCCGCTACTGGCTGCACAACGGCTTCATCAACGTGGACCAGGAGAAGATGTCCAAGTCGGCCGGCAATTTTTTCACGGTCCGGGATTTGACCCAGCATTTTCCGTACGCGGTGCTGCGCTTTTTCATGCTCGGCAGCCATTACCGCATGCCGATCAATTTCTCGACCGAATTGCTCCGCTCTGCCGAAAACGGCTGGAACCGGATCCGGACTTGCGTGGAAAACCTCGCGTTTGTCGCCAAAAACGCACCCGAGCAAGCGGAGGGGTCCGCCGCACAGGCGCAGCAGCTGTCCGAGGCCATCGCCCGCGCTGAAACGGATTTTGTCCGCGCGATGGACGACGATCTGAACACGGCTGACGCCCTGGCGGCGATCTTTGAACTGGTCCGGGCGGCCAACACCGCCGCCGCCGTTCCCGACATGCCCGCCGCACCTCTCGAAGCCGCGTCCGCGTCGCTCGTCAAATTGCTCGGCGTCCTGGGGCTGGACCCGCTGGCCCAGGACGGGCGCGATGCGGTGCCGCAGGATGTGCTGGCCCTCGTCGAAGCGCGAACCAAGGCCAAGCAGGCGCGCAACTTCGCCCTGGCAGACGAGCTGCGTTCCCGGATCCAGGCCCTGGGATTCATCGTGGCTGACACGCCCCAGGGACCGAAGGTGAGCCGCCCGTGAAATGGCCCGTCATCGACCGCGACGTGCGCGAAATGCCGGTTTCCGTGCTGGCGTACATCGGCGATGCCGTCTATGAACTCTACGTCCGGATGCACAGCTGCCGCGGCTGCCTGGGGAAATCCGGCCAGCTGCACCGCCGCTCTGTCAGCCTGGTCAGGGCCAAGGCCCAGGCACAGGCCGTCCAGAAGCTGTTGCCGCTGCTGGGCGAGGATGAGCTGTCCATCTACCGGCGCGGCCGCAACAGCCAGCCGTCCAGCCGCTCACGGCACGCCGATCCGGCGGATTACCAGATGGCGACCGGCCTGGAGGCCCTGATCGGCTACCTGGCCCTGAGCGACCGGGAACAGCGCCTCGACGACCTGATGACACGAATCCTTGAGGACGAAGACCATGAAACGAAAACCAGAACCCCAAAACCATAACCGCGCGCAGGAGCGCCGCCCGAAAAACGAGGCGACGCCCGAACGCCCGTCCGGCTCGCCCGACCGCCTGGAAGGGCGCAACCCGCTCCAGGAGGCGCTCAAGGCCGGGCGCGCGATCAACAAGGTCTGGGTCGCCCGGCGCGAAGACAAGCCGGACGCCGCGTTGCTGCGCCTGGTCGCCATGGCCCGTGAGGCCGGCGCGGTCATATTGGAGGTGGATCGACAGGTCCTGGACCAGATGTCTGAGACCCATGCGCACCAGGGGGTCATCGCCCAGGTGGCTGCCCACGAATACGCTGACCTGGACGATTTGCTGTCTTCGGTGCGCGAGAAAGGCGACGTGCCTTTCATCCTGCTCCTGGCCGAGCTGCAGGAGAGCTACAACCTGGGCTCGATTCTGCGCATCGCCGACGCGGCCGGCGTTCACGGCGTCGTCATCCCGCAGCGGCGCTCGGTCGGCCTGGACGCGGCGGTCGCAAAAGCGTCGGCCGGCGCGATCGAGCACGTGCCCGTCTGCCGGGTCACCAACCTCAGCCAGACGATCGAACGCCTCAAGGAACAGGGGTTCTGGATCACCGGAACCGACGCCGGGGCCAGCCTGGACTACCGCCAGGCCGATTGGAGCGGGCCGCTGGCCATCCTGATCGGCGGCGAGAGCGAGGGGATCAGCCCGTCCTTGCGGGCGCATTGCGACTTTTTGGTTTCCATTCCCATGCGGGGCAAGGTCAACTCGCTGAATGCGGCTGTCGCGGCCGGAATCATCGTCTTCGAGGCCGCCGCCAAACGGCCGGCCATCACCGATACGGGAGAGCGCGTTCGTGACGGCGGCCAGTGACCAGCTCCTGCTGGACCAGGCGGCCCGGGGAGACAGCCTGGCGGTCGACCAGCTGCTGACGCGCTACAAGGGTCTGGTGCGGCAGAAGGCGTCCGTGATGTACATGGCCGGCGCCGACGCGGAGGATGTCATCCAAGAAGGCATGATCGGCCTTTACAAGGCGATCCGGGCCTATAAGCCGGAAAAAGAGGTGCCTTTTCCGTCATTCGCGGCTTACTGCATCATGTCCCAGATCACGGATGCCGTCCGCAAGGCCGCGCGGCTCAAGCACCAGATGCTGACGCATTCGATTTCCCTGCAGAGCCTGGCGCACGAAACAGAGGACGGTACGGCGATCCCGGCGGCCGCGTTCATCCCGGCCCGGCCTGAAGCCAATCCGGAACAGGTGCTGCTCAACCGGGAAGAGCTGACGGATCTGATGCGGTTTGTCCAAAAGGAACTCAGTCAGCTCGAACGCCAGTCGATGCTGCTGTTTTTGCAAAGTTTGACCTACAAGCAGATCGCCGCCTGCCTGGAGGTCCCGCAGAAGACCGTCGACAACGCGCTGGGCCGGGCACGTCGGAAATTCCTGCAGTACCGCCAGCGAAAACAGCAAACGGAGCGTGATGAATCATGAATGCATGGCGACGGACAACGGTTTGCCTTCTGCTTGCTGCCGCGCTGCTGCTTGGCGGCTGCAGCGGGCAGGATGGCAACGTGGTCGACGCCCTTTCCGACAAGATCCGTTCCTGGGGCCAGGGCCAGCCCAACACGGGCACGCTCAGCGTGCACCACCTGGTCCAGAAAATCGCGGACGCCATCAAGAATGACGGGACCATCGATCAGGTATATGAAAGTATCCCGGATAAGCAGCGCGACGGTTTGACCCTGGACCAGTTCCAGCAGTACATCCGGTTTCTGAGACGCGGCGTGTCCGGCCAGGTCACCTCCTTTTCCGATATGGCTCAGGACGAACGTGACCAGGTCCGCGATGAAATCGCCGACCAGCTGCCGGAGCAGCCGGAAGATCTGGGCGGTCTGACCGGATTTTGGATTCATTACCAGGAGATCGGCCGCCGCGAAAGCAAGTTCGCGGTTTACGTCCGGTCCGTCGAGGGCCAGGCGCCCGACCTTTTCGCGGCCTGGGTCCGGAAGGTGCTCGACCTGGCCGACCTGGCAACGCTGTATTTCGACGCGCTGGAGCGTTCCGACGCGGAGGCGCTGGCCGTTCTGCTGGCCACCCAGCCTTACTCGGACGACGTCCTGGATCTCAGGGCACAGCGCCTGATCGGCTTTTACCGCAACAACATCACGTCCCAGGCCAAGGACTTCCGCCTGACACAGGCCCGCATGGACAGGATCGGTTTCGAGGAGTTCGGCATCATCAACCCGGACCAGAGCCAGGCGGTCAGCAGAAACATCGAACTGCTCTGCCAGCCGGACGGACGCTTTTTGGTCGAGGATATCCTGCCCGAAGTCGTCCAGCCCGACGACCTGGTCGTTTTCTACCAAGGCAAGAATCTATTCCAACTGGGGCAGGTTGAGGATGATGAAACCGTCCAGGTCCGCTCAGACGACCTGGAAAGCATCATCGGGGCGCCGGAACGGCACGACGACACGGTTTGCAGGACCGCCGCCAACGGTGTGTCGCATCTGAACCTGACCTATCGCGCCTTGTCCCTGCGCGCGGAGGGCACTTGCTTTCGCCATAGCCGCTGGAGCGGCGTCATCACCGACTTGAACCTGTTCGATAAAATCTGCAGCACCGGCTCGGGGCTGGGTCCGGGTGATTCGGTCGAAGCTTTGCTTATGCAATACCCCTTTGCCCGCGAGGCGGGCTATGTCATCCGCGGCTCCAGCGAGGCCGGTCCGGTCCGGATCCGGTTCAACCTATCCGGCGAGATCATCGACAGCATCGAACTGACGCTTGGCTAATCAAGAATAAAAACCTTTTCACGATCGCTCGGTCAGCAGGGCGACCAACCGGTTCTGGCTGTCCCGGGATACGCCGCAGCGCAGCAGGTAATCGGCCGCTGACCGGTATTGCCGCGCCAGATGGGCGAGGGTCTCCTGCATGTAGCGGGCCGGCGTCTGGAAAAAGTGCCGCTCGCCTGGCGGGACATGCCGGATAATATGGCGAAACCAGGGTTCCAAATAAACTTCGCTGACTTGGTAATCGGCGACGATCTCATCCGCGGAAACACCAACCAGACCGAGCAGCAACGCGGCGATCAGGCCGGTCCTGTCTTTTCCGTGCGAGCAGTTGAACAGGCGGGCGCCGCTTGTCTCGCCGGCCAGAACGGTCATGACAGATCCGATCGCTTCCTGCGACTGGTCGAGCATATGGCGGTACAGGTCTGCCAGGGTCAGGCGCTCCTGGCCGGCGTGCCGCTGCAGCCGCGCCAAATCCTGGCCCAGGTCGTCCCCCAGGAGTGGGATGTGGTGGTAGGCGATGCCCGGCAGGCCTTTCAACTGGTGAGGCATGTCACGGATCTCGCTGCGGCTGCGCAGATCGATAACGACGCTGACCGGGTAGGCGACCAGTGTGTTTCGGTCCGCATGGCTGAGGCGAACCGGGGCGTCTGCGCGCAAAAAGCGGCCGCAGACGGTCGTTCGTCCCCCGCCGATCGGGAATCCGCCAAGATCCCGGGCGTTGTACAGCGTTTCGAGCGGCAAGGGCGGACAGCCGCGCCGGTTGCGGTCAGGCATGCCCGATGTCCTCGTTGCGAAGCAGGAGCCGATTCACGACCGGGCCCAGAGTCCGCGCCATGCGCCAAAATCCAAGGTCGTTCGGATGAACCCCGTCGACGCTGCACCGGTCGAAGTCCTGGCCCAGCAAGCGGGCACCGTTCATGAAATGAAGCTGCGTGTCGCCCCGCTCGCGCCGCTCCCGTACCAGGTCGCGCTGAAAGGCCGCACCTTGCAGCCTGGCCTTGCGCAGGGCTGTCTCAAACCGCTCCCGGGCATAGCGTGGTTTGGACAGCACCAGGATCGGGGTGTCGGGCCGGTTTTCGCGCAGGATATCCAGAAAGGCCGGCAGCGTCTGTCGCAGACCGTCGTAACCGGCGTTGGCCTCGTAATCCAGCACGATCAGCGCCAGGTTGTCCATCGAGGCGATCAGGCGAGCCATGACCGGCTC
>JAAZFW010000342.1 GCA_012511525.1 Clostridiaceae bacterium | reverse complement strand
GTGTCCAGGTGCATGCGGATCACGTCCTCCAGGAGAATAAAAGCCTGCAGGCCGTCAGATGGCAGGGCCAGCAGGCGCGGGACGACGGACGGCACTTGGACGATGGCGAAATCGTGGTCGGGATCCGACTCGTGGTTTCCCGGTGTTTCGACACTGACGCACAGGTTCAGCGAACGGTTCGCAATCAGGGGAAACGGACGCGCCGCGTCGATGGCCATCGGTGTCAGGATCGGGTAGATGGTCGAAAGGAAATAGCGCGAGACAAAGTCATGCTGCATATCGCTCAGCTGGCCCGGTTCCACGAGGACGATCCCCTCCCGGGCCATGGCCGGCAGCAGTGAACGGCTGAACGTCGAGTACTGGACCCTGACCATCTGGTGCGTCTGGGCTGAGATGGCGTCGAGCTGCTGGAGCGGCGTCATGCCAGCCGGGTCCGGACGGTCGTAGCCGGCGTTAACCAGGTCCTTAAGCGAAGCGACGCGGATCATGAAAAACTCGTCGAGATTGGAGCAGGTGATCGCCAAAAAGCGGACCCGCTCGAGCAAGGGGTTCTGTTTGTCCCTGGCTTCTTCCAGGACACGCTCGTTGAAGGCGAGCCAGCTCAGCTCCCGGTTGATAAAGCGGCTTTGCGGGACAGGCGGCTCCTGGCCGCCGCTTTTTTTCTTGCGCGTGTCTTTCATGTTCGGCTGCTCCTGATCTTGATCACCGGCTGGTGGGCGAAAAGCTGCCAAAACAGGCGGCCCTGCCGTTCGAGCGCCCAAATCTCCAGCAGGATGTCGTAGCGCGTTTTGACTTGCAGGACAAGCCGCCCGGTTTCCAGGCCGACTTCCAGGCTGGCGATCTTCTGCTGGTGACCGCTGTCAAGGGCGTTGGCGATACGTAAAATCGCCGTCAGCTTGGCCACCACGACGCGATCCGCTTGCGGCAGATCGGAAAATCCCGGCAGGTCCATGGCAAAGGGCCCGATATGGAAACCCGCCGTCCAGGCCACCAGGGCGGTCTCACGCTGGCTCAGTCCGATGATCTCGCTGGCCAGGATCAGGCTTCTCGATTGAATGTGATGTTTAGACATGTTGATGTATTTACCAGCATCGTGAAGCTGAACGGCCACCTGCAGCAGCAACCGGGCGCGCGCGTCGAGCCGGTGCAGTCGGACGGTTTCGTCAAACAGGAGCAGCGCGGCCTTTTCGACGAATGCGGTGTGGTGCTGGTTAACATGGTAGCGACGGGCGATGTAGCGGCTGGCGTTCAAGGTGTCCTGGCGGGTATCATGCGGGGGCTTAAACCCGTAATGCTGGCGGGCGAAGTCGATCAGGACGGCGTCGCAAAGATCGGCGGACGGAAGCTGAAGATGCTTTACGCCGGTATAAAGCACGAATTTTCTGAGGATCAGCGCCGTCGGCAGCAGCAACGTCGCGTGCTCGACCGGGATTCCGCTTTGGGACGCCAAATCGGACGGGCGTTCGCTGAGCAAAAGCTGGACCAGTCGATCCATTTGTTCCGTTCCGAGTACGGCGGTGGCCTCCGGGTCGAGGCCGGCCAGCCTTTTTAGGTAAGGCAGTTCGCCGCCCAGGATGACCAGGTTCTGGTAGAGGATGCCTTTGGGTTCCAGCAGGCGGTAATTGTCCAGGTCGCTGGCAATGTATTCTTCCATAAGGCCGGCAAAGTCCGCCGTGCGGCGTTCGAGGTCGGCCAGGAGGTCGCGGATGCGCAGCGAGCCCAGCAGCATGTTCTGGCTGAAGATGAATTGGCCCTTGTCGTAGACGGTGACCTGGATGGATCCGGAGCCGACATCGACGATCAAGGTCCCCTGGCTGATCAGGCTGGTGAAGTCGGGCAGCCGGGACGAGGCGGCCAGCAAGTGGAACGACCGTTCCTCGGCGTTGTCGAGAATGTTAAGCGTCAGCTGGCTGTGCCGTTCGATCTGGTCGAGGGCATAGTCCCGGTTCGCGGCTTCGCGGAACGCGCTGGTGGCGACGGCGCGGCATTCGGCGACACGGTACCCTTCAAGGGTGCGGACAAACCCCTCCAGAACTTGCAGGCACGCGTCCAGAACCGGTTGGCTAATCGCGCCGCTGGTGTACGTGTCTGTTCCCAGCGGCAGTGTGCGCTGCAGCGTTTCCAGGACACGCGGCAGCGCGTCCTTATAAAGCTCGGCGATCTTGAGCGTGATCTCGGTCGAACCGACATCGATAGCCGCATAGACTTTCTTGCGCGCCATACCCCGCTCCCGCTAGTCCGTTTCGTCGCCGAATGCGATGCCCAGGGAACGTGCGGAGCGGACCAGGCAGGAGTCCAGCAAAACCTGGCGCCGTCTGCCGGCGACTTCGGACAGCGGGACCGGAACCGTCTGGCCGTCGCGCAGGCCGACCATGACGCCGAAGCGGTCCCGGACGATCAGCTCTGCGGCGGCTGTTCCCAGCATCGTCGCCAAAACGCGGTCGTACGGGCACGGCTGGCCGCCCCGCTGGAAATGCCCGGGCACAGTCACGCGGATCTCCTGGCCCATCTGTTTTTCCAGGTCATGAGCCAACTGGTAGGCGACGGACGGATAGCGCCAGTTCATCCGGCTGGCCTTCTGTTCCTTGCGGGACAGGGCCGCTTCCTTGTCGGACAGGGCGCCTTCGGCGATCGTGATGATCGAGAAGCGCTTGTGCTGCATCTGGCGCCGCTCCAGGGCGGCGGTGACGGCCGCCAGGCGGTAGGGGATCTCCGGAATCAGGATGACGTCGGCGCCGCCGGCCATGCCGGCATGCAAGGTCAGGTGGCCGGCCTTGTTGCCCATCAGCTCGATGATGAAGACCCGGCCGTGCGACGTGGCAGTCGTATGGATGCCGTCGATCACAGCGGTTGCGATATCCACGGCGCTTTGGAAGCCGAACGTGACGTCGGTGCCGCACAGGTCGTTGTCGATCGTCTTAGGCAGCGTGACGACGGGCACGCCCGACTCGCTGAGCAGGTGGGCTGTCTTGTGCGTCCCGTTGCCGCCCAGGATAACCAGGCCGTCCAGCTTGCGTCGGGCGAAGGTCGCCAGCATGGCCGCAAGTTTGTCCGGGCCGTCCGGCTTGTCCGGGTCAAGCGGGTCGCGCACCTGCTTGAACGGTTGGCGCGATGTCCCCAGGATGGTGCCGCCGATGGTCAGGAGCCCGGAAAAGTCGGCAGGCTGCATCAGTCGGGCGTCGTCGAGCATCAGGCCGCGGTAGCCGTCCTGGAAACCGTGCAGCTCCAGTTCGTCACAGGCTTCGTAAAGCGCCTTGGCCACGCCGCGCAGGGCGGTGTTGAGACCCTGGCAGTCGCCGCCGCTGGTCAATAGGCCGATTCGTTTCATCTCCTGCTCCCTCCTGGCGGTTAACGCGCCGCCTGGCCGGTCATGATCCGGATTATTGCTGGTTTCATTATAACCGTGATGGTGCCTTTTCGACAATCGTGGCCCGGCCAGGACCCGGGTTTTTGGTTTTTATTGCCATGGAGCCCTGCAATCGGTTATGATGAAAGGAGAGGTGAACAAGAATGGAAAACGGTAAGGAAAATCCCAGCGACATTCGTCTGGCTGTTCTGATTGATGCTGACAACGTTTCGCATACGAACATCCGCGGCATGATGGAAGAGATCGCCCGCTACGGCAATGCGACGATCAAGCGGATATACGGCGACTGGACCCGGCCTAACCTGGGCGGCTGGAAACACCTGCTCCTGGATTACGCAATCACGCCGGTGCAGCAATTTGGTTACACGACCGGCAAGAACGCGACCGACTCAGCCATGATCATCGACGCCATGGATATTCTCTATTCGGAAAAAGCCGATGGTTTCTGCCTGGTCTCCAGCGACAGCGATTTTACGCGGCTGGCCACCCGCCTCCGGGAAGCCGGCAAAACCGTCTACGGCATCGGCGAGCAAAAGACGCCCAATGCCTTTATCGCCGCCTGCGACCGCTTCATCTACATGGAAATCCTGGACGAGTCATCCCATGAGGAGCCCGAAAGCAGCACGCCTGAGGTGGCTGCCGCGGAGCAGAAGCCGGCCAAGCAGCAGGCCCAGGCCAAGAAGAAAAAGACGATCAAGAAAATCAGCGCGGACGTGAGCAAGCTGATCTCGTCGACGATCAGCGATGTCGAAGACGAGAACGGCTGGGCGTACCTGGGCGAAGTCGGCAGTCTGCTTCTGAAAAAGCAGCCGTCGTTCGATTCGCGCAACTACGGCTTTGAGAAG
>JAAZFW010000036.1 GCA_012511525.1 Clostridiaceae bacterium | reverse complement strand
GGAAGCGCAAAACGCGCCCGACAGCCCCCTCCCGGGTCAGCTTTTGGGCCAGATGGAACGCCGGCTGCCAGACGACCGGCCAGTTGATCGCCAGCGTCGCCTTTGAGTTGGCTTCAGATTGCACCATTCGGACGGCGTCGTCCAGATCCATGGCCATCGGCTTTTCCACGATCGTGTGGATGTTATGCGCAAGCAGATCGCTGACCACCGCCCCGTGGGCACGGTTGTCGGTGCAGACGATCGCGATGTCCGGATCGAGCGCGATCAGGTCCTGGCAGGAAGGATACACCCTGGGCAGCGCCAGCTTTTGCGCCATGGCCTTGATGCGCACAGACAGGCCGTCGGCCGGATCCGTCTCAAAGGGCGCGACATCGGCGCAGCCGATCCAGTCGACCCCGCCGGGCAGGGCGTTGAAGTGGTCCATCAGGGTCTTCAGGTGCATGTGGGCAAATCCGACGATCACAATCCTGTACATGGGTATTCACTGACTCCAATCTGTTTGAAGCTGATCGGCAGGCAATTCGCCAGGATGAATCAGGCGCGTGAACCGGCCTGTCCTTTTTGTAACCCATGGTACACGCGCTGTAAACAACGAGAATGCGGACATTGATGCACAATATGAACATCGCTGTACGATTGACGCACAATCCCGTATAATATGCACATTAACATGCACGAAATACACCTAAGGGGGATTTTGCTTTGCTTTTTGATATCGACCTGAACACCTGGCCCGTCGTCCGCGACCTGTATCGGATCGAGCGGAAAACCGTCTGGCAGCATGCCGACCACCACCACATCCTGGTCGTAATCTGCGCCGGTTCCTGCCTGTTCACGATCGACAACACCGACTACCCGGTTTCAGCGGGCGACCTGTTCCTGATCCCCCAGGGTCAGGACTATATCCGCCGGCCGCTGGCGGACCAGCCCTGCACGTTCTGCTACATCCATTTCACGACAGCCGGCCCGCTGGTCGCCTGCACGCTGGACACGGCCCGCCGCCAGCTGCTGGCCCTGAAAACGAAAGCTGGCCAGGAACGGGTTCAGGACAGCTACCAGCCCAGCAGCTACCTGAGCCACCTCTACCTGGGCCACAAGACCTCGCTGGGCGAGCTGTCCGGCCAGGTCCAGGCGCTGGTTGGCCAGGCCCTGCAGGAATTCCAGAAAAACGACCTGGAAAGCCAGCTGATCATCTCGCTGTGCGTCAGCCATATCCTGGCGTTAGCATCCCGGGTAACGCTGAAAAGCATCGTGGCGGACAGCCAGGCCTATGCCGACGACCCCGTACCCGTCCCGCTCAAAAAGGCGCTCCTGTTCATCCGCCAAAATTACAGCCGCAAGATCACGCTCGCCGAGCTCAGCCAGGCGGCCAATATTTCCCGGCAGCACCTGATCCGCCTGTTTCGAAGTTCCCTGCAGACGACTCCGATCGACTATGTCAACCGGCTGAAAATCGCCCACGCCAAGGAGCTGATGCGGATGACGCCCCTGTCGGTCAAGGAGGTCGCCTACGAACTGGGCTTTGTCAGCCCGCATTACTTCAGCCGGCTGTTCCACAAAATCGAGGGCATGTACCCGACCGATTTCCTGCATCGGCTGCAGCAGTTCCCAACCCGCTGAAGGGCCGGCGGATCTTCACATAACATCGACGCCGCCCAGCTGCCGGCAAACAAACTCGAGGCAGCGAGACGTCCATGCCCGCCGTTCCGGGTCAAGTTTGCCGTCAAGCAAGCTCTCGCCGAACAGGGCGATGTCCTCCAGGACGCGCTTAAGCCGATAAAAAAGCAGCGCGTCCCGATTGACCTCGCCAAACGGACAAACCGACCGGTAGGCCGCCAACGCCTCATTCCAGCCATAACCAAAGAAGAACCCTTGGGAAAAAGAACACAGATCCGCCTCCGCGGGCGCCAGGATCAGGGTCTCCCAATCGACCAGGACCAGATTGCGGGCCTGGATCAGGTTCCAGCCGTGCAGATCGCCGTGGCACCAGACGAAAGGCAAACCGGATCCGGCTAGGGTCCCCGACAGCGTCAGGATCGTCGAACAAGATTGCCGGATCACCGCTTCATGCGGTTCCAGGATGGCGTGCAGGTCTGACGATATCATCGGGCCGAGCCGGTCCGGCAACGATGCGATCATGGGAACGGCGAACGTTTCACGCAGGCTGGCAGACACGGTCATACCAGCTTCCTGCCGATGCAGCCGGCCGACGATCCGGGCCAGTTCGCGTATTCGGGCAGGTTCCAGCGGTTCGTCCCCGATTGTCCGCCCCTCGATAAAAGGGTACACCAGATAGATGTATCGCCCTTGCGAACAATAAAAGGACCCGTCTTGGGCCCGGATGGGCACGCAAAGGCAATCGCCGAGCCCTTCCTGGCCTTGCAGCCAATGGACAACCGGCAGGACCTGGCCGATCCGTTCGACCCACTGCCGGGTCGACGGATCGCACCGATCGTAGATCTTGAGGAAAAAGTCTCCGG
>JAAZFW010000341.1 GCA_012511525.1 Clostridiaceae bacterium | reverse complement strand
CTGCCCTTGCCGCAGCTGGTTGACCAGGCCGTTGCCCAACTGACAGATCAATTGTCCTTATGACACACAATCCGACATCATTGATCTATTTATACCTTCAGGAGGAATGACCCATGAACGTGGTCGATCAAGTCAGCACCATCCTGCAGTCAGAACATGTGCAGGAAACCATGACAGCGCTTTACGGAACCCGCAAGGACGATCTGGATACGCAAGCCCGTCGCTGGCTGCGCCTGGCCGGGCTGTTTGAGGCGTGTTTCCCCGATCATCGGCAGGCAATCCTTTCCAGCACGCCGGGACGGACAGAAGTGGGCGGCAACCACACCGACCACCAGCACGGCCGTGTTTTGTGCGCTTCGGTCGACCTCGACATCATCGCGGTCAGCGCGCCCAATCAGGACGGGATCATCCGGCTGCAATCCGAAGGCTTCGACCACATGGATGTGATCGATCTGTCCCGGCTGGAACCGCAGGATGACGAGAAAGGCCACTCTGCTTCCCTGATCCGGGGCATTGCTGCGGCCTTTGCCCAGCGCGGCTGCCGGGTCGGAGGCTTCGACGCCTACACAACCAGCCGGGTACCCAAAGGTTCAGGCCTCAGTTCGTCCGCCGCCTTCGAAGTACTGGTGGCAACGATCCTTGACGAACTCTGGAACGGCGGCAAGCTGACGCCTGTGGAACGGGCCAAGATCGGTCAATACGCCGAAAACCATTATTTCGGCAAACCGAGCGGTCTCATGGATCAGTGCGGCTGCTCGGTCGGCGGTTTCATGGCGATCGATTTCGCCGACCCGCAAAAGCCCGTTGTCACCCCGATCGACCTCGATTTCGAAGCGACCGGGCACGCGCTGGTGATCACGAACACCGGCGGCAACAATGCAGATCTGACCGCCGACTACGCCTCGATTCCCCAGGATATGAAGCAGGTCGCAGCCTGTTTTGGCTGCGCGGTGCTGCGCGATGTCGACGAAACGGTCTTCTGGCAGCGCCTGCCCGGCCTGCGCGGTCAGGTGGCAGACCGCGCGCTGCTGCGCGCCATCCATTTCTTCCAGGACAACGACCGCGTCCGATTGCAATCGGACGCCTTGCGACGCCAGGATTTCGACGCGTTCCTGACCCTTGTCACCGCCTCCGGCGCCAGCTCGCGCACCCAGCTGCAGAACATCTATTCGCCGTCCTTCCCGGATGAGCAATCCCTGGCCCTGGCCTTGTCTGTATCCGAAAAGATCCTCGCGGGGCGGGGCGCATGCCGGGTCCACGGCGGCGGTTTTGCCGGGACCATCCAGGCTTTTGTCCCGCTGGACCTGGTCGATGACTACCTAAACGACATGCGCACCCTATTCGGGCCCGATGCCCCATCCCGGATGCGGGTCCGGCCGCTCGGTTCCGTCGCGCTGAACCCTGGACCATGACCTCGTCTGAGGACGAACGGCTGATGCGGCGTGCGCTCGCGCTGGCCGCCCGGGCGGCCAGGCAGGGTGACGTGCCGGTCGGCGCCGTGGTGGTTTGTGACGGCATGATCGTCGGACGGGGTTACAACCGGCGCGAACAGCGCCAGGATGCGACGGAGCACGCCGAGATGATGGCCCTGCGCCAGGCCAGCCGACGGCTGGGCAGCTGGCGACTGGACCGTTGCGACCTGTATGTGACCCTCGAACCGTGTGTCATGTGTGCCGGCGCGATCATTCAATCCCGCATCCGCTCGCTCGTTTTCGGAGCCAAAGACCCCAAGGCCGGAGCCTGCGGTTCAATCACAAGCATTGAAGCCCTATCGCACAACCACGTTGTTTCGGTCCAAGGCGGCATCCTAGCCGGGGCAAGCCGTGCGTTGCTGCTCGATTTTTTCCGTCAAAGACGCGCGGCGGACCGGGCGGAGGGCTGCAAAGCCCGGCGCAGGCAAAAGGCGGTCGATAAGATCAGTCAGAAGGCCGGTCCAGATCAAGCGGCACAGGAATAGCCACCGCCCCCCGGATATGCCAGATCAGGCAGCGTTCGACCCGCGAACCGGAAACGGTCTCGATTGCCCGGGCATACCAGCCCAATTGATCCTTGTAGCGCCGGACCAGTTCACGTGCGACCTGTTCCTTATCAGCGCGGATATCGTCTGACTTGAAGTCGATCAGCGTAATTTTTCCCTCGTGACGGTACCAGAGGTCGATGATGCCCTGGACCATAACATGATCGTCTGCGGCAAGCCCCGCGCCGTCAGTGTATACGTCCCGGGCGGGCAACGCCAGCGTAAAGGGCATCTCCTGGTGGACCGAGCTGCCGGGACATTGCTGTGCGGTGCAGATTTCGCGGGCCAGATCCGAACGGATATATTCCAGCAAAGCCAGGCTAAACGGCAGCAAAGCGTCGTGCTCTTCGGGTGTCAGCATGGCAGCCGCCATCATGGCGTCCAGCTGACGCTTTATTTCGGTTTCATGCGGGTTTTGGACCGCAGCCGCCAGATCCAGATACCGCAAAGCGGTATGCAGCGCGGTGCCCAGCGATGCGCCGGACACCCGACGGCGGCCTTCCTGATCGGGCTCGACCAGGGTCAGGTCGATTCCCCGCGGCCTGCTGTCCGGGCCGGGCGGCAGGGCCGCGCCCTGCTCCGGGTCGGGATCGTCCGGCATGGCTTTTCGTTTCAGCTCACTGACGGTCAGCTTGACCGGGGAACGGGCCGATTGTTCATAGCGGTAGGGTTCGATGACGCGCCGGCGCAAGCGTTCCGCCTCCTCAAGGGACATGGCGGTCAAGTCAGCGTCCACGCTCTGGTCCTGCGGCGTATCCGCGGCCATTCGGTCCGCCGCACGACAGGCCTCTTCTTGGGTCTGCACGTCGGCGAGGTCGAAGAGCCGGATCTTCCAGAGCGCGTCGGATGTTTCGCCGCACGGCGCGTCGGATGCTAAAAAAGCAAGATCGAGGTTGGGATTTCGGGTCAGGGCCAGGATCAGCCACTCGAGGTAACTGCGGGCCGACAAGACCAGGTAGCCCGGTAGGCGCGGTTCAACATGCCGGCCCGCCTGCTCCAGCAAACCTGCCAAACGCGTGTCGCCGCGGTCGGGTTTTCGCGCGAGGGTGCCGGCGATCACCAGCCGGTCCATGGCCCGCGTCATGGCGACATAGAGCAATCGCAGCTCTTCAGACAAGCCGGCAGAGCGCATTTCGTCCAGCATGGCCGTTTTTAGCGGTGTCGGATACCGGATGCGCCGTTCGGGATCGGCGTAGTCGAACCCGATGCCCAGGCTTTCGCTGAGCACCAGGTGCTCCTGACTGTCGCGGTCCGCGATACGGCCGCTTGTTCCGACCAGATATACGACGGGGAATTCCAGCCCCTTCGCGCCGTGAATGGTCAGCAGTCGGACGGCGTCCTCGTCACCGGTTTCCAGGTCAACCGGCGGTTCCGGCCAGTCCTGGCTGCGCATTTTCTCCAAATAGCGGACAAATCGAAACAGCCCTTTGAGACGGCCGCTCTCATAGTCCTCGGCCCAAGCTTGGAATCGCCGCAGCAGGCGCACCTTGTACAAGCCGTTCGGTTCGGCGGCCACGCGGTCGATCCATCCGGTTCGTGTCAGAACCAGGCCGACCAGTTCCCCGACATTCAAGTAGAGCGACTGCTGGCGCAGCTGTTCAAGCCAGGCGGCGAACCGGTCCAGTTTGGCACGCAGGGACGGGTCGGACCCCGTTTCCCGGTAACCCTGCACGGCTTCATGGAAATAGCTGATCGCATGCTCGCGTCCGAACAGGCGGATTTGGGCCAGCTCGTCCAGACTGAAAGGTTGGGGCCCTAGCCCGCCATGCATGACAGCCGCCAGCGGGATGTCCTGGCGCGCGTTATCCAAAAGCTGCAGAACCGCTTCGATCTGGCGGATGACCGGGGCGTCCATCGCCATCGAACCCGTGTCGGCCAGAACAGGGATCCCGGCCAGGTCCAACTGCTCGCGATACGCGGCCAGGATGGCCCGCGTCCTGGCCAGAACGGCCATATCGCGCCAGGGAACGCCGGTCTCATGCAGATTGCGCATCTGGCCGAGAACCATCAGGGCTTCCTGACCGTATGCGTTCAGGTCTTCGCTTTGTATCTCACCGGTGTCCGGTCCTTCCTCTTCGTCGGACACGGTCTCCGGCCCCGGGCTGCGGTCGAGCAGCAACAGCTGAACCGGATGTGGCACCGCCGGATCGCCGGGCCGGAAAGAGACCAGCGCGTGATGTGCGTCGTAGTCGATCTCACCGGCATCTTGTGACATCAGGGGGGTAAACAGCGCGTTGACCGCTTCCAGGATGCCGCTGACGGAACGGAAATTGCGGTTCAGCTCCAAAAGGACGCCGTTGCTGCCCCGGGCGTAACCGGACGCCTTGTCCCGGAAAATCTGCGGCCGGGCGTGACGGAAGCGATAGATGCTTTGCTTGATGTCGCCGACCATCAGGCAGTTGTTTGATCGGACGGCGTCAAGGATTGCCTCCTGGATGCTGCTGGTGTCCTGGTACTCGTCGATGTAAATCTCCCAAAAGCGCGCCCGGTAGTGGGTGCGGGGCTCGTCATGGCGCAGGATGGCCAGCGCCATATGCTCGAAATCGCTGAAATCGATGACGTTCGACTCGCGTTTGCGGGCGGTATAGCGCGCGTCCAGTCCGCCGACCAACCGAAACAAAACCTCGATGGCCGGCAGCATGGCGCCGATCTCCGCTTCAATCTCCCCCGCCGTCTTGTTCAGCTGCCAGGTGGTCTGGAAGATGAAATGCTGGCGGTACTTTTTGGTACCCAGGTTCCCTGACAGGAAACAGACCGCCTCGGCGACATAGCGGCACAGCAGGTCGACAACCAGGATTTTCTCCGGTGTGTCGCTCTTGTAATTGCCCGGTATCTTAAGCTGCGTTAGGCTCTGGCCGCAGAGGCAGACCGCGTCCCAGCTGCTGTCGCCGGCCAAGAGCTTTTCATACAGGGCTTTCAAGGTCTGAAGCGCGCCGATCAAGGATTGCTGGGTCTCATCGCTGCGATGGCGGTCGGCCATCAGGCGGACGGGGCGGCTAAGAAGCTCCTCCAGTTCAGGCATGACCGACATCGCCCGGTCCAGGCGCAGTTTGAGCTGGGCCAGGATGGCGCGCGCGTGCGGGCTGGACGCAAAGTCAGCGGCTGCGCGGCGCAGGTCCTCGAGGCGATCTTGGACAAAAGCGTCGTAGTCGGGCAGGCTGCGCAGGAAATGGTACAGACCATAGATCAAATCGCGGACCGGACGGTCGCTGCGGCTGGCACCGTACCCGTCGGTCAGATGGTAAAAGGCGCTGAACAGGTTCTGGCGCGTTAAAGGGTCGTCCGCATCAGCGGCTACGCCCTCCGGCGGTCGGTTTTCATCGATGGCTTCATACCATTCCTGCAGGCAGGCGTCCAGTTCCTCCCTTAGCAGGATATCGGCCGCCGAACGGTCCTCGACGGAAAACCCCGGCTCGATCAGGGGCTGCTCCTGGCTATCCCTGGCAAAAGGATAAAAATCGCGGATGATCTGCAGACAAAAGGCATGAATGGTCGAAATGGCGGCAGACGGCAGCAAGGCCAGCTGGCGGCCCAGGCGGCGGCGTTGCTCGGGATCCTCGCTCGCGGCCCTTGCGGCACGCAGCTTGTCCTCAATTTTCTGGCGCATGTTGAGCGCGGCTGCTTCGGTAAAAGTCACGACCAGGACATGAGGAACTTCCAAAGACCCGTCCTGGATGCGCGCGACGATACGGTCGGTCATGACCGTCGTCTTGCCGGAACCGGCAGCGGCCGAGACCAGGATGTTCCGGCAGGGCGCGTCGATCACGTGTTGTTGTTCGGCTGTCGGCTGGGGGCTCATGGCAACAGCTCCTCCTGCGGCGCGTCAGGTACGGACGGATCGGGAAAAGCCTTGCGAAGCTGTTCGAGGAATGACGCTTTCTGGCCGCCGCGCGTCCCTTCAGCCTCCTGTGCGGGCAATTTTGCCGGCCGGTACCAGGCGGACGGATTGCCGTCAAAGCGGCACATGGCGCGGTAATCGCACCAGCTGCACGGGGCTTTCTGACCCGGGAGCAGGCACGGACGAACCGGAAAGCGCCCGCTCAGCAGTTCGCCGGCCAGCCTGGCCGCCTGCCATCTGGCGTGGCGGCACAAACGGACCAAGTCGTCGGGCTCCAGGTTCAGGCTGCTTGGTTTTTGCATGTTCACCAGCTTGCCGGCCAGCGCATCGTTTGTTATCTGCTCGCCTGTTTTGGCTGCGTAATAGGGGCGGTTGACCGTGAACCAGGCTGCATCCGCGGGTTTCAAGTTCGGGTGAGCCCCGGCATAAGCCGCCAGGTAGATCGGCAGCTGCAGCGCCAGACCGTGGTAAAGGGCGAGGTAGTCGGCTGTCCGCTGCCCGCTTTTGTAGTCGATCACGCGAAACGTGGTTTCTCCGTCGCTGCCGTCGTGGTCGATCCGGTCAATTTTGCCGCGCAGCCAGACCGGCTGACCGGGCGGCATCGGCAGGCGCAGCTGCCCCTGGCGCTGCGGGTCGAAAACCCACTCGAACCGGGCCGGCTGGTACTTTTCCTGACGGTATTGCGCCAAAATGACTTGCAGCGAGGACTGGGCCGTGCGGCGGATCCGCCGTCCGGCGGAGGCGTTGAGCCCGGCGTCGAAAAGCCGTTCCAGCCCTTCTTGTTCTGCGGTTTCCCGCATCCAGGCGTCGATCAGGGCGGACAAGTCCGCCTGGAGCCAGCGATCCCATAAGGCCTGGGCCAGCCGCTCACGCTCGGGTTCCGGCAAAGCCAGCAGATCCTGTCGGACCGCCTGCATGGCCCGTTCGAGGACGCCGTGCAGCAGCACGCCGGTCTCTGTAACTTCAGGACGCCATTCCGGGCGCATCTGCAGGGACAGCAGCCGCTCGGCCAGATGACTGAACGGGCAGCTGGCGTATTTTTCAAGCTGCGACACACTAAGGACGACCGGCGCCTCGTAGAGCGAACGCATCAGGTCTGGACGGACGGACAGGCTACGTTCCCCTGCTTCCGGCAACTGCAAACCGCTATCTGCAAACAGACCGGCCAATTCGCTTCTGAGCGGGGCCAGGCCGGACGGGTTGCCCAGCAGCCAGCGCAGCGCCGGTGCCGGCGCGTTCAGGCGCGGATCCGACCGGTCGCAGCACTCGGGCAGCTGCATGAGGCATCCTGGATACTGGGCGGCCAGCTGGTTGAACAGGTTGGCCGGCGGCGATGCCGTTGACAGGAACAAGCGCTCGGCAGGCTGGGTCAGCAGCGCATCGATCACAAAGGAATCGGCAAAAACTTTGTCGCGTGCGCTGCTGGGCAGGTACTGCCCGATCAGCTGGGTAATCCGCTGCCGGTCCGGATCCTTGAGCAGCCCTTCCGGCGGCAAAGCCGGAGGCAGGTTTTGCGCGCTGGCCCCAATGACAAACAGTACCTTGGCACGGCGCAGCATCGAGCGCTGCAGGTCGCCGATGCCGACCTGGTCGATCGCCGATGGAATGACGCCGGCAGCCGCGGTGTCCAGACCGGCTGACAAGCTGTCGCGAAATTGCTTCAGGGAAACCGGCAAGTCGGGCGTCAGCTGGACAAGCTGGTCCAGAACGCGTTGAAGCGCGTTCCATGACTGGGCCAGCATGACGGCAGCGTCCATCTCCTGCTGGCCGGCCCAGCGGCCGGTCAGGTCTTCGACCCGCTCGAGCATCCCGCTGTCGGCAAGGATCTGGCGCAGCGCAGCGCCCTTACCCTGCACGTCCGATCGGGCGGATAACCGTCGCAGCGCGTCCCGGACCGGGAGCAGCGCCTGGTCTCGCAAGGTCAGCAGGCTGCAATCCGGTGTCTCGCGTTCGGGCCCGGCTTCGTCGGGATCTGCGTCCGGCGCCTCAGTTTCTGTTTCGGTGGCCAGCCCCGGCAACCGGTAAAGCGCATCGCGAAAGATCCGGTCCCGGCGGAAAAGGCCGCGGGCCAGCCAGGCGTTTTCCAGCCGGTCGATATCCGCGGCGGTCAGGCCGCTTAGTCCGGCGCGCAAGTAGCCCATCAGGGCCTGGCGGGACCAGTTTGTCAGGCCGATATCCAAAAGCCCCAGCACGTGGCGCATCAGGGGCGAACCATTGAGCGGACGTTCCATATCCAAGAAGAGCGGCAGGCCATACTCGCGGAATATGGCGCGCAGACGCGGCAGGTAAGACGGCAAGCTGCACAGGGCCACGCTGATGTCGCGGTAGCGGTAGCCCTCCAGCTGCACCAGCTGGCGAATCATCCCGGCCAGGTAGCTGAGCTCGTCATCGGTCGATGCGGCCCGGATCAAGCGCAGCTGACAGCCATCCTGTGTGCCGGGTTCCCGATCAAGGTTGCCATGACGAAGCAGGCGCGCAATTCGGGTTTGCAGGCCGGTCGTTTCCGCGTCAACCCGCCTGATCTCTAATCCGGGCAGCACCGCCTGCAGATGCCAGATGGTTCTGCGGCCGGCCATAAAGGCTTCCAAGCCCTGGTCGAGCACCTGTGAATCACCGGGGGCCGCATCGGCCGCAGCGGTCAGCGTCATGTGCGCGCAAAGGTCGGCCAGGCCCCTGAGGACCAGCGACTCTTGAGGCGTGAAATCGCGCACTTCCCCGAAACCGCTGACCAGGACATGCGTCCGCTTGAGCCAGCCCAGGCGCGACCAGGGCCAGGGCCAGTCGGATCCCGGCAGATCAGACAGCGTCTGCAGCAGCTCGGCCAACCGGGTCAGATCGTCTTCGGCGTCGGTCAGTCCCGCCTCGGCCAGCGCCGCGTCATAGCCGCCAAGGACGATGGCCAGGTCAAGGCTTTTGTCCTTCAAAGCCTTCTCCTCAGCTTTTTCGGCCGCTGCCTGCAGCTGTTTAGCCCCGATGCGATAACGCTTGAGGTCGCCGAGCACCGCGGTCACCTGGCGAATAAACCCCGGCTTGTCGGCCAGGTAGCCAAAGCTGTGCAACAGGTCTTTGTTCTGGTGCAAAACGCGGTGGATCAGCATGGCCCGGCCGACCGGGTCGACCGGAAACAGCGGCTGACGGCCAACTTCGCCCAGGAGCCGCCAGGCGAGCCGGCGGAAGCTCAGCACCTCGGCTTGCATCAGTCCGGGCGCGCGGGACATCGTCAGGTAGTCCTGTTCCATATCCATCTTGGTCTGTTCGGGAACGACCAGCAAAACGCGGCTGTCCGGTTCCTGCTCAGTCTGCTGGATCGCCAGCTCCAGACAGGTGCGGCGCAAAACATGGCGCTGGGTGCTGTAGATCAGGCGAAGCATGTCAGGAGAGCATCAGGCGGCCGCTGGCCTGGCGCATAGTCAGGTTGTTCTCGTTCAGCCATCGCCGGATCTGGTCAAGCTGCGGCTGGCGGCGAATCTTCATCGTGGTTGTCAAAACCATGTCACCGTCCGTATACAAAAACCAGCGGATGCTCTTGTAGACCGGCATCGCGTGGTTGACAGCCTTGATCTTTTCGCTCAGCCAGCTGCCGATCGCATCCTCAGGCTGACCGGTCAGTTCCTCAGGCAGCAAGTCGCGGTTGATCTGCAGTAAGGCGCAGATATCGACCGTATCCGGGGCTGGCTCATCGCCCCAGACCATCGCCGAGGCGACGCCGCCGATTTGCAGGAGCAGGGCTTCGATTTCCTCCGGAAAGGCCTTCTTGCCGTTGGTCAGGACGATCATGGATTTGATCCGCCCAGTGATGTGCAGCGAACCGGTTTTGTCCAGGTAGCCCATATCACCGGTCCGCAGCCAGCCGTCCGGTGTCAGGATAGCGGCTGTCTCTTCGGGGTTGTCTTCGTACCCGAGCATCACGCTGCGGCTGCGGGTCAGTATCTCGCCAACCGCGCCTGGCTGGTCGCTGTCGGTGTCGATCGCGACCTCGATCTCCGGTAGTGGCGGCCCCACACTGCCGATTACATGGTTGTTCTGGTGGCAGCAGGAGATGCCCGGAGATGCCTCCGTCAGGCCGTAGCCCAGGAAAAAATCGATGCCGAAATCATTGAAGGTTCGGGTGATTTCCGGGTCGATGGACGCGGCGCCGACCACGACCAGGCGCAGATGACCGCCCATGGCGGCCAGGATACGCCCGAACAGGCGGCGGCGCAAATCGATGCCGCCGTAGCACAGGACACGCGCGGGCGGACGCAAAACCCTGACCAGCAAATCCTTGCCCGACGCGGCCAGGTTCTCCCGCATCTTGCGGTAGACATTTTCAAACAGCAACGGCACGGCGATCATGACCTCGATCTGCCATTCCTGCATGTTCTTCATAAAATAGCGCAGTCCGTCGTTGAAGCAAATGCAGCCGCCGCAATAAAGCAGGTAATTGAGTCCCGCGGTGTTCTCGAAAGTGTGGTGCATCGGCAGAATCGAGAGCAGTTTCTCTCCTGGCCTGATCGGCAAGATGCCGCTGATGCTCTGGATGTTGCTGCACAGGTTCTCGTGACTCAGCATGACACCCTTGGGTTGGGCTGTCGTCCCGGAGGTGTAAAGCAGCGAGGCCAGGGCATGCGTGTCGAGCTCGGCCCCGGTATAGGCGCGATCCCCCTCGGCAAGGCGCTGCCTCCCCTGCCGGATCAGGTCGTTCAGGGTCAACGCGGCACGAGGCGACGAGGCGGCAGCACCTGTATCAGCGTCAGGCAGATGGCCGGGCGCCGAACCGTCTGCCTCATGCAGGCAGATCGCATATTGGACCTGGGGACAGCGCTCGAGCACCGTCCGGGCGACAGATCGCTGCTGCCGGCCAAAAAAGAGGACATCGACCCGGCCCCGCTCGACCAGACGCACGACCTCCAGGTCGGGCAGCTGCTTGTCGAGCGGCACGACCACGCCGGCACCATTGATCACGGCATGAAAAGCCAGCGCCCAGCCGTAGCCGTTGTCGCCCAAAATGGCCATGCGCCGCTGCTGCAGCGGCAAGGCCAAAAGCGCCGTGCCGACCGCATCGACATCCGACAAAAACGCCCGGTAACTCCGGGTCTGCTCCTTGTCGCCCGGATGATTGCGAAACAGGAAAGCGGGATAATCGCCATACAGGTCTGCGCTTTGGCGAAGCATTTCGATCAAAGTGGAAAAGGAACGTGCGGCGTGATGTCGCTGCCCCGTTGCTGTCTGCATGCTGTTACCCCCGTCGGAAAGACAAAAAGCATTGCGTAAAACCAGATGCAGGCACACCTTTGCCCGCCAGTCTATCGTATTTTAGCAAAATATGTGTTATTCTTCAACATAAGCGCTTTGGTTCCCCTACGGGGACCGCAGGATCCAGGAGGTCATGTCCGGTTGAACCAGATATCCCGACAGCACCAGGAAGACGCACGGGCCTGCCGGCCCGGCAGACATAAACGAACCGCAATCGATCATCATTATGCCCGGTACCCGCTGCGGCGCGGTTTGGTTGGCAATATGGCCTACCTTTTTGGCATGGCCTACACGCACCTGGGCATTTACCTGCACGCGGAAGGCCTGAAGAACATTCCGAAACAGACGCCGTACGTGATTGCGGCCAACCATGAAACCTATGTGGACGGGATGTGGATCGGCTCATTCCTGCCCCGGAACCATTTTCGCCTGATGAGCTGCATCGCCGCCAAGGATCTCGAGGACCGGCACGGCCTTTTGGGCAAGCTGATCGTCCGCGTTGGACGGGCGATCCCGATCGATCGCTTCGGCAATCCGGTCCGCGGATTGATTATCGCCCGAAAAAAGGTGGAAGAAGGCAACATCCTGCTGGTGCATCCCGAGGGTACACGCTCCATCGATGGGCAGCTGGGTGAATTCAAAGATGGGGCAGCCTACATTGGCCTCAAAAGCCATGTGCCGGTGCTGCCGGTCTTTATCGACGGCGTTTACTAGGTGTTCAACCGGCACACGAAAGCGCCCCAGCCGTTCGACGCCACGCAGGGCCGCCGACGCGAGGTGATCCTGACATTCGGCAAACCGCTCGATCCGGCTGATTACAAGAACCCCAAGCAGATGACTCAGG
>JAAZFW010000340.1 GCA_012511525.1 Clostridiaceae bacterium | reverse complement strand
CCCTGATCGTCTGGTCGTCTGTCCTGATCTCAGCCTTTATCGACAACCTCCCCTATGTCGCGACGATGCTGCCGGTGGTATCAGGTATTGCGGCTGCTTTAGGCACCGATCCCAACGTGCTCTATTTCGGCCTGCTGGCCGGTTCGACGCTGGGCGGCAACCTGACCCCGATCGGCGCTTCGGCCAACATCGTGGGCATCGGTATCCTGCGCAGCGTCGGCTACACGGTCAAAACCCGCACCTTTATGCGGATCGGCATTCCGACTACCCTGGCCGCGGTGACAACCGCGTACGTGTTGATCTGGCTGCTGTTCGGCCTGCCGGCATAGGGTCAAAGATGGACGCACAGGCATTAAAGAAGGCATGGCTGCATGTTGAGCAGGAACAGGCGTCGTTTATCGGCTGGGACTTTTCCTATCTTGATGGCAAATACGAGCAGGAACCGACCCCATGGTGCTATGAAGACCTGGGTCGTCGTGTCCTGACCCCGGATATGCATCTGCTGGACATGGGAACCGGAGGCGGCGAACGGCTCGCATCCTTTGGCCATCCCTGGCACCTGGTATCGGTGACGGAAGGATGGGAAAAGAACTACCGGCTGCTGCTTGAGACCTTGCGACCCAAAGGGGTCGATGTCCAGTTTGTCGGCGACGACCAGCGTTTGAAATTCACGGATCACAGCTTTGACATCGTCCTGAACGCGCACGAGTCGTTTCAGATCAGCGAGGTCCGCCGCGTGCTCAAACCTGGCGGCTTCCTGGTCACGCAACAGGTCGGCGACCTCAACGGCATTCACCTGGCATCGAGACTGATACCGGATTTTCATTGCGGCCCCTTCGACTGGCACCTTTCAGTGGTTGCCGATCAACTGGAGCAGGCCGGCTTTACCGTCCGGTACGCGGACGAGGCTTATCCCTGGCAAAAGTTTTTCGATATGGCCGGCCTGATCTACTATGTCAAAACCATCGCCTGGGAGTTCCCCGGTTTTTCGGTGACGACCCATATGCGCCAGCTCCTGGCGCTCCACGAAGAACTGGGGCGCAAGGGGTATGTCAGCAACCAGGAACACCGTTTTATCCTGGTTGCGAAAGCCCCCGAAACCGGATGGACTCGTACCGATAAGAAGATCGGTGCGGAAGGGCTGTCTTGATGCTGTCGACATACCTGGCCACAGCGGGGATCAACCTGGCGGCGCTGCTTTTTTTGGCCGGGCTGCTGCAAAGCACCGGCATAAACCAAGCGCGCAGAAAGCCGTTTCTGGCGGGGGTTTTCCTGACCATCGGCGTTATCCTGGCTGAAGCCGGGACGCTTACAGCCCAGGACGGAAACACAGCCTGGCGCAGCCTGAACCTGGCCAGCAATGCCGTCGGATTCATGCTCACCCCGTTGATTCCGCTCGTTCTGGCTGCCATCTTCGACAATGGCACGCTGCGCCGTCATGCCTGGCTTGCGGTACCGGCCGGGCTGAACGCGGTAGCGGCGCTGCTGTCGCCGTGGTTCGGCCTGCTGTTTTCAGTCGACGAGACCAACCACTACGCGCGCGGCGGCCTGTTTTGGCTCTTCATTGCCGCCTACGGCATTCATGTCGTGTTTCTTGCCATGGTCACGCTGCGCGCGACGCGCAGGCTATTCCATCCTGTTCAGGGACGCGTGATCGGCTTGCTGCTGTTTGCGATTGCCGGCACGGCGGTCCAGCTGGTTTTCCCGGCAGT
>JAAZFW010000339.1 GCA_012511525.1 Clostridiaceae bacterium | reverse complement strand
TTTATTATGGCATACTTCGTTTTCGGAGTCCAGCTTTTTATAAAAAAAGAACCGCATATGCGATTCCTTCCTTTTGGGACGGGTTTAATCAACCTTTTTTACCGTAACCTACCTCTGACCTGTAACCTCCTCGCGGCGACGTGCGAGCATATCGGCCCATTCCGCCTCGTCCAACGGCCTTTTCCGGGCCAGGTCCGGCCGCCGCCGCAACGTTTCCAGGGCGGCCTGGCTGGATTGCCAGCGTTCGATCTTAGCCTGATGTCCTGACATGAGGACGTCAGGTACTTTTCGGTCGTGCCAAACGGCGGGGCGCGTGTACTGGGGGTATTCGAGCAGGCCGTCCATGTGCGACTCGCGGGTATAGGCCTCCTCGGCCGGCAGCACGCCGGGCACCAGGCGCAGCAGAGCGTCGATCACGACGCAGGCCGCCAGTTCCCCGCCCGTCAGCACGTAGTCTCCGATCGAAAGCTCGTCGTCGACAATTTCGTCGAGCACACGTTGGTCGATGCCCTCGTAATGGCCGCACAGCAGAACCAGCGGCCGCTCGGATGCGGCCAGTTCCCGTGCCATGTCCTGGCTGAACAGCTTGCCGCGCGGCGACAGGTGGATCGTGCGGACCGGCAGGTCCGGCGTTTCTGCCCGGGCCGCCAGCCAAGCCTGGTAGACCGGCTCAGCCATCATCAGCATCCCGGTGCCGCCGCCATAGCACGCGTCGTCGACCTTGCCGTAGCGATTGACGGCAAAGTCGCGGATCTGGATCGTCTTCAGGCTGAACAGGCCGGCCGCGCGGGCCCGGCCGGTGATGCTCTCGTTGATCACCTGCTCGATCAGGTCCGGGAACAATGTCAGGACAGTCAGGCGCATATCACGGCTTCTCTTTCCGGTACAAGGCGAAAAGGCCATCCGGCAGACAAACCTCGATCCGCCGTGAGGTCAGGTCGACGTGCCGCAGGATCGATTTGATGGCCGGAAACAGGAGGTCCGGCTGACCGGCCTTGCGGATGACGAACACATCCTGGGCCGTATGCTGCAAAACCTCGTGCACGACCCCGAGTGCCCCCTCTTTCTCGTCAAAGACGTCGCAGCCGATCAGGTCGCAGACAAACCAGTGATCGGCCGGCAGCTTGCCGGCGTCGGCACGCGCGACCGCCAGCAGGCGGCCACGCAGCGCCAGCGCCATATCGCGGTCTGTCACGCCTTCGATCTGGAGCAGAACCTGGCCGGCATTTTGCGTGCGGGCCGAAAGGACGCGCAGCAGCCGGACCGGCTTCTCCTGTTCGTCGAGCAGCCAGCAGGTCTTGAGCGAGGCGAAGCGGGCCGGGTCGTCGGTCAGGGACTGGACGCGCACAGCGCCGCTGATCCCGTGCGCAGACAAGATCCGGCCCACGATCAGGTGCTGGCGCAGATCAGTTTTCATCCGACGATGTCGACGATGACGCGCTTGCCCTGCAACGTGGCGCGCGCTTTCATGATCGAGCGGATCGCCTGGGCTCTGCGCCCCTGCTTGCCGATCACCTTGCCCATGTCAGACGGGTCGACATGCAGCTCAAGGACGACGGCGTGGCCTTGGTTGATTTGGTTGATGACGATGGCCTGGGGGTTGCCGACCAGGGGCTTGACGATGGTCAGCAAGAGCTCCTTCATCGCCTGGTCATCCCGGCTCATTCGATCGCTCCGGCTTTCTTGAGCAGCGCGCGCACCGTGTCGGTCGGCTGGGCGCCGTTGGCGATCCACTTGCGGGCCGCTTCGACATCCACCTTGAAGTCAGACGGTTCCGACTGCGGGTTGTAGGTGCCGATCTCCTCGATGAAGCGGCCGTCACGCGGGAAGCGGCCGTCAGCGACGACGATACGATAGGTGGGCGCCTTCTTGGCTCCCATTCTCTTGAGTCTGATTTTTACTGCCATGGTGTTGTTCCTCCAATGTTTGATATGTTACCTATCCACGCGGGACGTGTCCCGTCATGTGCTCTTTGTGCGGGCTAAAAGGGAAAGCCCCCGGGTCCGAATCCGGGCATCCGCACGCGGCCCTTGCCTTTGCCCCGGCCAATGTTGCCGAACTGCTTCATCATGCGCTGCATGTCCTCGAACTGACGCACCACCCGGTTGACATCCTGCACCGTCGTTCCGGAACCGGCCGCGATGCGCTTGCGCCGGCTGGCGTTGAGCAGGTTGGGGTTGCGCCGCTCCCGGATGGTCATCGAGCGCAGGATGGCGACCTGGCGGTCCAGGGCCTTTTCGTCGACCTGCGCGTTGGCCAGCTGCCGGCCCGCACCGGGGATCATGCCCAGAAGATCCTGGATCGAGCCCATCTTGCGGACCTCGGTCAGCTGGGACAGCATGTCTTCGAGTGTGAACTGGTTCTTGAGCATGCGCTCGGCGGCGTCGGCGGCCTTTTTCTCGTCCATGGTGGCCGACGCCTTCTCGATCAGGGAAAGCACGTCGCCCATGCCCAGGATGCGCGAGGCCAGCCGTTCCGGGTGGAATTCCTCGATGTCCTCGACCTTCTCACCGACGCAGATCAGCTTGATCGGCTTGCCGGTCATGCGCCGGATCGAGAGGGCGGCGCCGCCTCGGGCGTCGCCGTCGAGCTTGGTCACGATAAACCCGTCCAGGCCGATCTCCTGCTCGAAGCTGGCGGCGATGCCGACCGCTTCCTGCCCGATCATGGCGTCGACGATCAGGAGTTTTTCCGTCGGCTGGACGGCGCGGGCGATCGCCTTGAGCTCGACCATCATGGCGCGGTCGATCGCCATGCGGCCGGCCGTGTCAACGATCAGGGTGTCGCAAAGCAGGTAACGGGCCCGGGCCACTGCCGCTTCGGCGATGGTCACGGCGTCGGTCTGATCAGGCTGGATAAAGCAGGGTACGTTGATCTGACGAGCCAGGATGTCCAACTGGCGGGCCGCAGCCGGCCGGTGGACGTCGACCGATGTCAAAAGGGGCTTCTTCCCTTTTTTCTTCAGCATCAGGGCCAGCTTGGCGGCGGTTGTCGTCTTGCCGGCGCCCTGCAGGCCGTAGAGCATGATCACCGTGAAACCGGTCGGCGAGACCGCCAGCCGGCTTACCTTGTCTCCCAGAATATCGACCAGGGACTCGTGCACGATCTTGACGATCTGCTGGCCGGGTGTCAGCGAGCTCATGACGGCGCTGCCTTTGGCTTTCTCGGATATTTCGGCAACCAGGTCCTTGACAACCTGCAAATGCACGTCGGCTTCGAGCAGCGCCAGGCGGATCTCGCGCATCATCGTGCTGAGGTCCTGTTCGCTGATCCGAGTCTTGCCGCGCATGCGGCCGACGATTGCCGACAGTTTTCCGGTCAGTCCGTCTAATACAGCCATGATCGCCTCCTAAAGCAGTTCTAGTAAATGGACTATGATTCCCCGTGCCTGCCCGGTCTGTCCGTCATCGAGTGCACGCAGCGCCGTCTCGAGACCATCGCGCTGCTGGCGGAAACGCTCGAGCAGATTGAGCTTCGCCTCATACTGGTTCAGGCTTTCCAAGCCCTGGTGCAGCCGGTCGTGGACCGCTTGGCGGCTGATGCCGAGCTGTTCGGCAATCTCGGCCAGCGAGTAATCGTCCAGGTAATAGCGTTCCAGGATGTCGCGGGCACGATCAGAAAGCAGCTGCCCGTAAAAATCCAGCAGCAGCCCCGTGTCGATCCTGATGCGTTCCAGTTCGGTCAAATCGTTCATGCCGCCCATCATAACAGACGGCGGCTCATCCTGTCAAGTATATTAGCTTGACAGTCTGGCGGATGCGGTCAGCCGTCCACGGGCAGCAGGGCGTCGACAAAGGAGTCCGGATTAAAGTCGGTCAAATCATCGAGACCTTCGCCCAGTCCGGCCAGCACCAGGGGGGTTCGGGTCTGGTGGGCGACCGCGATGGCGACGCCTCCCTTGGCGTTTCCGTCCAACTTGGTGATCGGCAAGCCGGTGACGGCGGCCACATCGCGAAAAACCTTGGCCTGTTGAACCGCGTTCTGTCCGGTGGTGGCATCGATCACCAGCAGGGTTTCGCAAACGGCGTCCGGCGCTTCACGGGCGATCACGCGCCGGATCTTGCCCAGCTCGTCCATCAGGTTCTGCTTGTTGTGCAGCCGACCGGCCGTGTCGACGATCAGCACATCGGCACGGCGCGCCCGGGCGCCGCTGATCGCGTCGA
>JAAZFW010000338.1 GCA_012511525.1 Clostridiaceae bacterium | reverse complement strand
TGTCGGCGAGCATGTGTTCGGCAAATCGATCACAGACGCTTGCCTGGGTTGGCCGGCCACCCGCAACCTGGTTCTGAACATCGCCGAACAGGTCTAGGCGGAGACGAGGAGACCGGCACAGATGGAGTTAACACACGCCCAGGAATTATTGGAACGCATCCGGCGCAATGTCGGCGAAGTCATCGTCGGTAAGCGGGACGCCATCGACTTGATCCTGATCGCCTTGATCAGCAAGGGCCACATTCTGCTCGAAGACATCCCCGGCATCGGCAAAACGACGCTGGTGTCGGCCCTGGCCCGTTCGCTCGGACTGACGTTCCGGCGCATTCAATTCACGCCCGATGTCATGCCGTCCGATGTGACGGGGTTTAATCTCTACAACCAGAAGACGGCCGAATTCGCATTCCATCCCGGCGCGATCATGAGCCAGCTGCTCCTGGCCGACGAGATCAACCGCACCTCGCCCAAGACGCAGTCCAGCCTGCTGGAGGCCATGCAGGAGAACCAGGTGACCGTCGACGGCGTGACGTATCCGCTGCCCCGGCCTTTCATGGTTCTGGCGACCCAGAATCCGATCGAACAGGTCGGAACCTATCCGCTTCCTGAAGCCCAGCTGGACCGCTTCATGCTGCGGGTGTCGCTGGGTTATCCGTCACTTGAAGAGGAAATGGCCATCTATCTGCGTTTCTCAGCGCGTTCGCCCCTGGCGGACTTGGGCGCCGTCGTCTCAGTCGATGAGTTGTTCGCGCTCCAGGATACGGCGCAGCGTCTCTTCTGCGCCGAGGCGATCCGGCGCTATGTCGCCTTGCTGGCGCGCGCGACCCGTGAACACAAGGATCTGCTGCTGGGCACCAGCCCGCGCGGCGCCCTGATGCTCTTGATCGCCGCCCGTGCCCGCGCCCTGCTGCAGAACCGCGATTATGTCCTGCCAGAGGATGTGCAGCAGATGCTGCTGCCTGTCCTGGGGCACCGTCTGCTGCTCAAGCCTGAAGCCAAGCTGCACCAGGTCTCGATCCCGGATATCCTGGCCGGACTGCTGCGCCAGGTGCCCGTTCCGGAAGCATGATCACGGCCCGGGGAATCGGCTGGCTGGTTTTGATCCTGATAACCTGGGGTTTTTTGGCCTACAGCGGGCTGGGGCAGCTTCAGCTGATCCTGATGCTCCTCTTGCTGCTGCCGCTCCTTTCGGTCGGCGCGCTGCTATGGCTGCGCACCCGGCTTAAGATCGAAGAAAGCCTCCGACAGACTTTGATTCGGCGCGGCGACCAGACCAGCCTGGTTATCCGGCTGACCCTCGCCAGCCGCCAGATTATCGGCCTGGCCGAAGCCACAATCGCCAAACCGGGCCAGGACGGCCAGGTCGTGCGCGAGCGGCGGCTGACAGCCCTGGCGCACCGCGGCGAAACGACCGTGGCGCTTCCGCTTAGCGGGGTTCACCGCGGGATTTTCCGCGTCGGCTTGCTTCGCCTGAGATGCCGCGACGTGTTTGGCCTGGTCCGCCTGCCTTTTTATCGCTGCCAGCCGGAACGGCTGCAGCAGGTGCTGACGGTTCTGCCGCGCCCGTATGCGTTTGATCCGCTTCAGGACCTTTCCAGCCTGCTCCAGGAGAATCAGCTTCAAAAAGCCTGGAAACCGGGCAGTGAACTGGATGCGATCGCCAACATTCGCCAGCAGCAGCCCGGCGACGCACTCAAGCGGGCCCACTGGAAGCTTTCGGCCCGCCTCGACGAGCTGATGATCCGCGAATTTGAAAATCCGCTCCAGCAGGATGTGCTGGTGCTGTGCGACCTGGACCGGGGTCAGGCCGACAAGCTGCCCTGGGATGAATACAACGACTATTTCGCCGACAGTCTGGCCTGGCTGATTGAGGTCATCTTGCGGTCGGCCAGCGCCGTCCGGCTGGTCTTCTGGCCTCAGGAGGGCAGACGGGAAGCCCGGGCCGGGTCGTTGGACCAACAGCTGGAGTGCCAGCTGCTGCTGTCATCGCTCAGCGAAACCGGCGCATGGAACATGGCGCACATGGTTGCGGCGGAATGGGAGCGCGCCTCGGATTGCCAGGTGTTCATCCTGGCAACCAACCGATTGGATGACGCGGTCAGCCGCCAGCTGACCCAGTTGGCTATGGGCGGCGTCACGGTCTGGCTGATCCTGCTGCAGGGATCAGTGCTTGTGCCGCGTTCGCCCAACCCGATGGTCCGGGCGCTGGAACAAGCCGGTGTCCGCATCTGCCGCTCGGAGTTTTCAACGTTCCGGGCCGCGGAAAAGAACCGACCGGCAGAACAGGAGATGCGCCCGTGACGGCCGCCCAGCCTTTAAGCCTGCGCGCCCGCCTGGCCGCGGCGGCGGTGAAGATCGCTTTCGGCTGGCTTTACGCGGCCGGCTTGTCCCAGCTGGTCTTGAAACTGAATGGACTGCCGGCAGCACCGCCCAGCCAGTTGGGGCTGATCCTGGCGACGCTGATCCTGCTGGCCTTGCTGACCTGGAGCCGATACCAGCTGCTGGCCACGGGCGGAACCGCCTTGCTGACGGCCTTGTTGCTCTGGCTGAGCCGAAGCCGCTGGCTGCCGGAAGATGGCTTGCAGGAGCTGCTGGAGCCCTGGTCCAGGCGCGCTTTTCGATCGGTTGACTTTCTGCTCGGCTACCAGCAGCTGACCCAAGGCGAGAAGACCTGGCTGGCCGGAGTGTTTTGCCTCCTGATCGCCGCGCTGGTCTATCTTGGCCTGGTCCGCTTCAACATGCCCGGCCTGGCCGCCCTGGCCCTGATCGCGGCCTTCCTGCTGGGCACCGGCCTGGACAAGACATTTATCCTGGGCTGGGCCTTGCCGGCCGCCGTGGCGCTGGTCGCGGCGTTGGCCAGGCGGCAGAAGAAAACGTACCGCATGCTGCGGCCGACCCGCCAGGTGCTGTCGGCGCGATTGATGCTCCAGTCGGTTCCGTTTGCCGCTTTTGCCCTTATCCTGGCGCTGCTCCTGACCCTTTGGATCCCCACATCCTTTTTCCATTCGCGTGCCTTCGAAGGGTTCATGGACGACCTTGCCGGGCGGATCAGCGCCATTCCGAACCAACAGCGCGAACTGCCGTCTTTCTCACTGCAGCAAGCCGGCTATTACCCGCTGGTCGATCGCCTGGGCGGACCGGCCAGCCTCTCGGACCTGCCGATGCTGCGCGTCGGCGGCAGTGAAGAGGCCATGCTGCTGCGCGGCTCTGTCAGCCAGATCTACGATGGCCGCAACTGGATCCAGGACCCGGACCGAAGCTACTACCGCTATGACAGTCCGCTATGGCGCTCCGAGCAGACCGAGGTTTTCGACCTGGAGCGTCCGGATGTCTATTCGGCCGGCCTGACCGCCGCCCAGTTCAACCGGACCATGAATGTCAGCTGGTCGCCGCTGCGCTTGCCGACCCGCACATTATTCATCGCCGGCAAGCCGCTGCAGCTGTCCCTGGCCCAACCCGATCCGTTTATCGCCTACTTCAGGCCTTCCGGACAGATGTTCAGCAAGCACTGGATCCAGCCGGAACAGCAGGTGCTGCTGACCGGGCGTGTCCTGCGTACCGAGCAGCCCGGATTTGCCGTCATGGTCCGCCAGATCCAGGAATCGCTGCAGCCTCAGGAGCGGGTCGTGCCGCCGGATATCGCCGGCCGCTATCTGCAGCTGCCCGATCTGCAGGAATACCGTCCAGGCGGCTTGCCATACGACTATGCACAGCAGCTTACCGCCGGTATTGAAGACCCCTACGCGCGTGTCCTGATGCTGCGCCATGATCTGATGGCTCAAAACCGCTACGCGCTCGACGTGGCCGTCCCGCCTCGCGATGTTGATTTTGTCACCTGGTTTTTGCAGACAGGGGAGGGCTACTGCGTCTACTTCGCGACGGCCATGACCATGCTGAGCCGCCTTTCCGGCATTCCGGCGCGCTATGTCGAAGGGTACTATGTGCCGCCGGCCGAAGATGGCGCCGACCGGATTTTGACCGGGGAGCAGGCCCACGCATGGACGGAAGTCTACCTGGCCGGAATCGGCTGGATCAGCGTCGACGCGACCCCCGGAACGGCCGCGACACAGCCTGACCCGACACCGGTCGTCACCCCGGCCGTCACCGGACCGATAACCCCGGCTGTCACCGCGACACCGACCCCGACGCCGACGGCTGCGCCGACGGGCAGCCTGACACCCGGTCCGAATGACAAGGATCCGGATGGCCCTGACCCATCGGAACAGCCGTTCGCCGCGCTGTGGTTCCTGCTCGTGCTGCCCATCCTGGCGGGGTGGCTGCTGATCAGGGCCTGGCTGAACAACCGCCGCTGGCACGATGCCGCGCGATTGGCCCGGCAGGTCCCGGATCCGATACGCCGCGGCCGCTTTTATTGGCGCGAACTCCGATTGCTGCTGCGCGAGCTGGGCCTGGTCATCCGGCCGGACGAATCGCCGGCCGCATTCCTCCGCCGCCAGGAGCCCGATGCGTCACAGGCGGTCGAGGACGGCCTGAACGCGCTGTTTTACGGTCCCAGACCGCCGAATAAAACCGAACTTGATGCCCTGGCCGACCGGTACGACCGCCTGGAGGCGGATGTGCGACGCAAGCGGGGGCTGCTCGCATGGCTGGCCCGCTTGTTCAAGAGCAAACCGGCCTGACCTTAACATCCGATATATGATATGATAAGAAACGATCCCGCCGGTTCCGACCGGCGGGATTGCAAAACGACCGGACGAGGTGAAACGATTGACCATCATCGAACAGGCGGAGCTGGAACGCCAGCAGCGCTACATCGGGCAGATCGGCCAGTGCATGGAGGCCTACCGCAGCGAAACCGGTTTCAGCCGCCGCTACTGGATCCATACTTATGGCTGTCAGCTTAACGAGAACGACGGCGAAAAGCTCGCGGGCCTGTTGGGCGAAATGGGCTATCTCGAGGCGGCGGGTTTGCGCGAAGCCGACCTGATCATCCTGAACACCTGCAGCGTGCGCGAGCATGCCGATGACCGCTTGTTCGGCAACCTGGGCCGGCTCAAGAACCTGCGCCAGGAAAAACCGGACCTGGTGATCGCTGTCTGCGGCTGCATGATGAAGCAGCCCGAGCATGTCGCGCGCATTAGCCGCAGTTTTTCGTTTGTCGACCTTGTTTTCGGCCCGCAGGACATCTATCGATTGCCGGAGCTGCTCTACCACCGCCTCTCAGATGAAAAAAAGCAGTACCTGGTCGGTGACGAGGACACCCTTGTCGAGGGCTTGCCGATCCACAGGGCGCGCCGTTTCAGGGCTTTGTGCTCGATTATGTACGGCTGCAACAATTTCTGCACCTACTGCATCGTGCCTTACACGCGGGGGCGGGAACGAAGCCGGCAACCCGGCGACATCCTGCGCGAACTGCGCGAACTGGCTCTTTCCGGCTACCGTGAGGTGATGCTGCTCGGCCAGAACGTCAATTCCTACGGCCAGGATTTTGAGGAAACAGGCGGAGACATCCGCGATTTTTCCGACCTGCTCGAGGCGGCCGCGCGTGAGAATTTCTATCGGATCCGCTTCATGACATCACATCCCAAAGACATCTCGGAAAAGCTCCTTAAGGTTATGGCCGCCAACCCGGTGATCGAGCCGCACTTGCACTTGCCGCTGCAAAGCGGCAGCAACCGCGTGCTTGGGCAAATGAACCGGCAGTACACGCGTGAGCAGTACCTGGCGACCGTCACGCGCGCGCGCCAGCTGATCCCCAACCTGGCCTTTTCGACCGACATTATCGTCGGATTTCCCGGTGAGACGGAAGAGGATTTTGCCGACACGCTCGACATCATGCGACAAGTCCGCTTTGCCAGCGCGTTTACGTTCTTGTATTCCAAGCGCACCGGCACGCCGGCTGCCGAGATGCCAAATCCGGTCGATCCGGCCGTGATGCATGAGCGATTCGACCGCCTGACCGCGCTGCAGGACGCGCACAGCCTGGCGTACAACCGGCAAAGCCTTGGCCAGACCGTGGAGATCCTGGTCGAGGGCGTGTCGGCCAAACAGGACCAGGTGTTCAGCGGCCGGACCGGTCAGAACCAGTTGGTCAACTTCACCGTCGCCGATCCGGCCTTGCTTCCGGCCGAGGCACGCTCGCCGGACGGCCGGATCGACGGCAGTCGCCTGGAGGGCGGGCTGGCCCGGGTGCGCGTCACCGATGCCAAGACTTTTTCTCTTTTCGGTGTCCTGGAGGCGTATCGTCCATGAACATGACAACCCAGACGATCGACACGGAAAAGATCACGCCCATGATGCAGCAATACCTCGAGCTGAAGCGGCAATGGCCGGACTGCATCCTGTTTTTTCGCCTGGGTGATTTTTACGAGCTGTTTTTCGAAGATGCCGTCACAGCCTCGCGCGAACTGGAACTGACCTTGACCGGCCGGGACTGCGGCCTGGAAGAGCGGGCCCCGATGTGCGGCGTGCCCTACCACGCGGTCGACAGTTACATCCATCGCATGATCAACCGCGGCTACAAGATCGCCATCTGCGACCAGGTGGAGGATCCGGCTCAGGCCAAGGGGATCGTCAGGCGCGAAGTCATCCGGGTGATCACGCCGGGCACCGTCACCGATCCGGCGATTCTCGACGAGCGGCGCAACAACTACATCCTCGCGGTCTATAAGCTGAACCGCTACTACGGGCTGGCTGCCTGTGATTTGACGACCGGTTCCTTTGAGGCGACGGCCTTGATCACGGGCGCGACAGCGGCCAAGCTGCTGGATGAAGTCGTCCGTTACGCGCCTTCTGAAATCCTGGTCGCGCCGATATTTAGGGAAGACCCGCTTTTTACCGTGTTGACTGATAAATATAACATCGTGCTGACAACACGTCCTGATAACAATTTTTCACTTGAATCCGTGGAGAAGTGGCTTGAACCGGTCGAAGGTCAGCAGCCGCTCTGGAGCCATGCCGCCGCGGCGATCCTGATTTACCTGGCTGAAACACAGCGTGTCAAGCCCAGCCATATCAAGCCCGTCCAGGCGTACACGCTGGATGCGTTCATGAACCTGGACCCGATCGCGCGGCGCAATTTGGAGATTACGGAAACGATTCGCGACCAGAACCGCAAGGGGAGCCTGCTGTGGGCGATCGATCGCACGGTAACATCCCTGGGCAGCCGGCTGCTGCGCCGCTGGATCGAGCAGCCGCTGCTCAACGGCTCGGATATCCGGCAGCGTCAGGATGCGGTGAGCGCATTTAAAGAGCAGTTCATGCGCCGCCAGGAGCTGCGCGAATGCCTGCATGGCATCCACGATCTGGAGCGTTTGGGCGGCAAGCTGGCCATGGGCCAGGCCAACGGACGGGACCTGGCCGCCCTATGCCAAACGCTCGGCAAGCTGCCGGCGGTCCGCCGCCATCTCGACGGCATCGATGAAGGCTGGCTCGCTGAACTGGCGGGGCTGATCGACGACATGCCGGATCTTACCGGGTTGCTGGAGCGCGCGCTGGTCGATGACCCGCCGGTCAGCATCAAGGAAGGCGGCCTGATCCGTGCCGGCTTCGACGAGCAGATCGACCGCCTGCGCGAAGCGGCCACCAACGGCCAGCAGTGGATTCTCGACCTGGAGAAGGGCGAGCGGGAAAAAACGGGGATCAAGAGCCTTAAGGTCAGCTACAACCGGGTTTTCGGCTACACGATCGACGTGACCAAGGCCAACCTGGCCCAGGTGCCCGAACACTACCAGCGCCGCCAGACGCTGGCCAACTCCGAACGATATGTCACACCTGAACTCAAGGAAATGGAAGACACCATCCTGAGCGCCCAGCAAAAGCTGATCGCGCGCGAATACGATGTCTTCTGCACGCTCCGGGACGCGGCGGCCGAGCGCATCCGCGCAATGCAGCAAACGGCCCAGGCTTTGGCGACTCTGGATGTTCTCGCGGCGCTGGCCGAACTGGCCGACCGGGAGAATTACTGCCGGCCTGAAGTCGACCTGTCCGACCAGCTGCGCATCCGCCAGGGCCGCCACCCGGTTGTCGAACGTGTGCTGCCATCCGGCGAGTTTGTCCCCAACGACCTGGCTATGGACATGAACGCGGCCCGCCTGATGATCCTGACCGGCCCCAACATGGCCGGCAAGTCGACCTACATGCGCCAGGTGGCCTTGATCGTGCTGCTGGCCCAATGCGGGAGTTTCGTACCGGCCGCCGAAGCCCATATCGGGCTGGTCGACCGTATTTTCACCCGGATCGGTGCCAGCGACGACCTGGCCGGCGGCGCCTCGACATTCATGGTCGAGATGAGTGAAGTGGCCCAGATCCTGCAGCACGCGACACCGCGCAGCCTCCTGATCCTCGATGAGATCGGCCGGGGAACCAGCACGTACGACGGACTTAGTATCGCCTGGTCCGTGATCGAGCATGTCGCCGATCGCGACAACCTGGGCTGCCGGACGTTGTTTGCCACCCACTACCACGAGTTGACCGACCTGGCGCTCAAGATGCCTGGCGTTTTCAACAGCCATGTTGCGGTCAACGAAGAGGGCGGCCGGGTCAATTTCCTGCACCAGATCCGCGCCGGCAGCTGCGATGACAGTTACGGCATCGAGGTGGCCCGGCTGGCCGGTGTCCCGGGCGACGTCGTCGTGCGCGCCCAGGAGATCTTGCTTCAGCTTGAGCAGGAGATGGGGCCGCGCCAGAAACTAAAGGTTCGGCGCAACGCCCGGCCGATGGACGGGCAGATCGATTTGTTCAGCGCCAGCCAGGCCCTCAAGAACACCGATGGGATCATCGAGCAGCTCAGCGAACTGGATATTCAGCAGCTCACGCCGCTGGACGCGCTTAACCTGCTTCATGATCTGCATCAGCGGGCCGGAAGGGGCAAAAGGAGCCAGACATGAGCCGTATCCATTTGCTGGACCAGCAGACCGCCAACGCCATCGCGGCCGGAGAAGTCGTCGAGCGTCCCTCGTCGGTGGTCAAGGAGCTGGTTGAAAATGCCCTCGATGCCGGCGCGTCGGTTGTGACGGTCGCGATCAGCCAGGGCGGCATTCGGGAGATCAGCGTGACCGACAACGGTTCGGGGATGGATTTTGAGGATGCCCGGTTGGCCTTTGGCCGTCACGCAACCAGCAAGCTCAGCCGGATCGAGGATCTCGACGCGATCGCCACAATGGGGTTTCGCGGCGAAGCCCTGGCCAGCATCGCAGCGGTTGCCAAGGTCACGCTGGAAACACGCCCGCCGGAGCAGGAAGAGGGGACACGGATTGTGATCGAGGGCGGCGAACTTCGCGAGCAGCAGCCGGCCGGCTGCCCGCACGGTACGCGCATTCTGGTCAGGGACCTGTTCTACAACGTGCCGGCCCGCTTCAAGTTCCTGCGCAAGGACAGCACCGAGGCCGGTCATGTGGCCGAATTAGTCGAACGAATCGCCCTGGCGCGGCCGGACGTGTCATTCCGCCTCTACCATAACCAGCAGGAACTGCTGCACACCCCGGGCAACAACGACTTGCTGAGCGCCGTCTACGCTGTCTGGGGACGCCAGACGGCCCAGGCCTGCCTGCCGCTCGAAGCCGCCCAAGGGCCGCTTAGCATGAGCGGCTACGTCGGCAGCCCGGAGATCGCGCGGGCCACGCGAGGGCAGCAGTGCTTTTATGTCAATGGCCGCCTGGTGCGCTCGCGGGCCATGACCACGGCTTTGGACGAAGCCTGCAAGACGCATTTCATGAAAGGCAAACATGCGGTCGCGCTGCTTTTTGTCAGCATTCCGGCACAATTGGTGGATATCAACGTCCACCCGCAGAAAATGGAAGTCCGGTTCTGGCAGGACGGCGAAGTCTTCCGCCTTGTCTACCACGCGATCCGTACCGCCCTTCAGAGCGGCGCAGGGATAGCGGTTGCACAAAATGAGCAAGAGGAAGAAGAGGAGGGGAGCGGCGCGAGCGGGGAGACTCCGCATCCTGAGCCTGCCAGGCCCGAACCGCTTCCGCCCCTGGTTCAGCGTCAGCTGCCGCTTCGTCTGGCCGACCAGCCGCGTGCGGAAACGCCGGCGGCTCCAATGGCCGCCGAACCGCCCGAAACGGCCGTGTCGGAAAAGATGACGATCGGGGCGCTGGCCGATGCCCGCCTGGCCGGCACCTTGTTCCAGACCTACCTGGTGCTGGAGCTGGGGCAGGATGTGCTTCTGGTCGACCAGCATGCCGCGCACGAGAAGATTCTCTTTGAAAGGCTGATCGCCCGGCACCGGCACAACCGGCAATCTGGCGAGCGCCTGACCCAGGATTTGCTTGTCCCCGCTGTCGTCGCGGTTAGCCGCAGCGAGCTTCAAGCTATTCAGGATTCGGAACAGCGGCTAAGTGAACTCGGCTTCGCCTGCACCGTGCTCGGTCCCGCGTCGGTCGCCATCCGCAGCGTGCCCGATACCGGCGACCGCGCACTGGAGCCGGAAGCGGCCTTCCGTGTCGCGCTCGCCGCGCTGCGGCAGGACACCATGCAAGCGGAGGACGATATCGAGGACTTCTTTTACCAGATGTCCTGCAAGGCGGCCGTCAAGGCGCATGACAGGCTGTCAGACGATGAAATCCAGCAGCTGCTGTCCGATCTGATCCAGCTCGACGACCCCTACCAGTGCCCGCACGGCCGGCCCGTGATTGTGCGCCTGACCCGACGGGAAATCGAGAAACGCTTCCGGCGCATTGTCTGATGGAACCGGTTATCGTGATCACAGGGCCTACGGCCAGCGGCAAGAGCGCCGTCGCGCTCGGCCTGGCCGAACGGCTAAGCGGCGAGATCGTGTCTGCGGACTCGATGCAGGTATACCGCGGCATGGATATCGGCACGGCTAAGGCGACACCGGCCGAAAGAGCCCGGGTCGTCCATCACCTGCTGGATATCCGGGAGCCGGGCGAACCGTTCAGCGTCGTCGACTACCAGCGCGAGGCTTCGGCCGCGATCCGCCAGATCCAGGCCAGGGGCAAAACGGCGATCCTGTGCGGCGGAACCGGGCAGTACCTGAGCGCCCTGATCGAGGGGATCACGTTTGCCCCGGCCGGAGCCGACCCTGCGCTTCGCGCCGAACTGGAACACCGGGCAGAGCGCACCGGCGCGGCAGGCCTCTGGGACGAACTGGCGCAGCTGGATCCGGCCTCGGCTGCGCGGATCGCACCGGGCGATAAAAAACGCCTGATTCGCGCCCTGGAGGTGTGCCGCCTGACCGGGCGCCCGATGAGCGAACACGTGGCGCGTTCGCACGAAACAGAACCGGCATTCACGTTCCGCTCGTTCTGCCTCAACCACGACAGACCTGTGCTGTACCGCCGTATCGACCAGCGTGTCCTTGACATGATCGGGCAGGGTCTGCTCGAAGAGGTCCGGTCTTTACTGGCCCGTCCGCTGCCATCTGGCAGTACCTGCCTGCAGGCAATCGGATACAAAGAGCTATCTGAGACGATCACCGGAAGCCAGCCGCTGTCCGAAGCGGTGGAACGGATCCAGCAGGCTTCGCGCCGCTATGCCAAGCGCCAGTTGACCTGGTTTCGTAAAATGAAGAACATGATTTGGCTCGAAAATATGGATACAGGCGATGCAATAAGCCATATCATGGTTAATATACACGAATAATTCATCGTCTCTTAATTATTCATGTGATGTTTTAGGGTTAGTAATGGCCTCCAGCCCATTGATTTGTCCGGCAGATGCGGTTAGCCTGAACGCAGACGCCTGGTCAGAAACATCGTGTTGGAGGTTACATCAAATGCAAAATTCAGAACGCAGGGATATGCGCATTCAGGAACCATTCCTGAATCATTGCCGCCGGGACAAGGTTCCGGTTACGGTCGAGATCTTCGATCGCCATGAGAAAAAAGGCCAGATCGTCGGTTTCGACAATCAGGCCATCATTCTGGAAGACGAGAACGGTCAGATTATGATTTACAAGCGGTCGATTATCGCGATTCGCCCGTTGGAGGCCGTGAATTACATCTTTAACGATGCCTACCGCCAGGAACAGCCCTTAAAGGGCTACCCGGAATACCCCGCAAACTTTTCCTAGTACCTGACATTCAGGCGTGTCAAAGGGAATGGGGCTGTATGCCGGGTTTTCCGGCATCAGCACCATTTTTCCATCTACATTGGCCAGGGTCTTGACGGTCGCCTCTTCGCCAACCAGGGCGACGATGATGTCGCCCTGCATGGCGGTGCTTTGACGCCGGACGATGACATAGTCGTTGTTCAAGATCGCGGCGCCGACCATCGAGTCGCCGTGCACCTTCAGGGCGAAGACGTCGCCGTCATCGGCAAAGAAATCAGCGGGAAAGGGAAGAGAGCGCTCGATGTTCTCTTCGGCCAGGATGGGAACGCCGGCGGTGACTTGCCCGACAACCGGCAGATAAACCGGTTTGTTCTCGTACTGGTCCGGGATCGTGATCGCACGCCGTTTGCCGCTGGAATAGCTGATCCGACCGGATTCCTGCAAGCGCTTGAGATGGCCGTGAATCGTCGATGTCGAGCGGATGCCGACACCGGCGCAAATATCGCGTACAGCCGGCGGATAGCCTTTTTCGCGAATGTAGTTTACAATAAAATCGTAAACAGTGTTGACTGTGTCGTCAACATTGGCGCGTGTAAAACGGTATTTGGACATATCGGCACCTCCAGCTGATCAAGCAACAACTTTAACATGATTGTAACAAGCATGTGCGGCTTTGTCAAACTTTTGTTCGCCCAAAATCGGGCGAAAACGCTTTGGCAGGTGAAAAATTGCGTGTTATACGCTATAATCACTCCTGACATTGCTCGATAGCGAGGAACGATATGGTAAGTGATCAGATCAGGGATACGGCCAAACGCATCTTCGGCAGGATCCGGGCGGGTTTCGCCGCGCTGGGTGAGCAGCTGCGCACGTTTGGCGAGGCCGTTTCCGGTCGTGTCAGGACCTGGACCGACGCACGCCGCCGGCCAACGCCCAAGGCCCCGGTCCGCCGTGTCGGCATCAGCGAGCGTATGGACAGCACCGCCCAGGTGACGAAGCTGATCAACCAGAACAAGAAGCGGCCGAAGCGGATTCGCCCGATCCGCCGGCTCAGCCGGCAGCGCGTGTACCGGCTGCAGGGCTATACGACCGTATCCAAGATCAACAGCCGCAGAAAGTCGGAGAAACGCCAGCGATTGCTGCGCCAGCTGTTGTTGTACTTGATCATCATCCTGGTCGTGATCATGCTGTTTTACCTGTATAACCCGATCCGCGACCTGGCGGAGTGGT
>JAAZFW010000337.1 GCA_012511525.1 Clostridiaceae bacterium | reverse complement strand
CCTGCAAGTAAAGAACCCTGATCCGACATGGCCATCATCTCCTGATCTCTCGGATTCACCGGATCCGGCCCTGTTCGAGCCGGCTATCAAAAGCGTGAAGCAGCTTTGTGTCATGAACCGGTTCCGCGCGCTGGCGCAAACCACAAACCGGTTCGCTTCGATCAGATCAGACAGTTTTATTATACGCTGTATCAGCCTATTTGTCTTGAGCGTTTCTGCGCTGGCGGCAAGCTTCGTAAAGCAGCACGGTAGCTGCACAGGACACGTTGAATGAAGACGCCGCGCTTTCGGGGTTCATCGGAATGGTTGTCATCAAGGTGCAGCGCTCGCGCAAGGCTCGGCTGAGCCCGTCGGTCTCATTGCCCAGCAAGAACAGCGTGGGGCGTTTTAGGTCGACCTGGTCGATCGGATGCTCCCGGTGTGCGGTCGTGCCGATCAGCTGCAGGTCCGGCCACTTGCCGCGCACGCGGCCGATCCAGTCGTCCAGCGTGCTGGTGTCGGCCAGGTAGAGGACCGGCTGGCGGAAAAACGAGCCCATGCTGGCTGCGATCACCTCCGGATCATAGCGGTCGACGCCGTGCCCGGTCATCACCAGCTGGCCGACACCCATTCCGTCGCACGAACGGATCAAGGTGCCCAGGTTGCCCTTGTTGGAGGGGCGGTCAAAAAGGAGCAGCAGCGGCCGCTCCTTCCAGTTTTCCATCTGGTCGGCCATCAGCGCGTCGTCGCGCATACGAACGATGGCACACAACTCGGACGCGTCCGTTTTTTTACTAAGCTCGGCCATCAAAGCCGCCGACAGGGCGTATTGCACGGACACCGGAACACGGTCCAGCAAATCCCGGGCCCAGTCAGACAGGTGTTTTTCAAAGCTGTAGATCCAGGCGTCGATGGTCCAGCCGCAGCGTATTGCCTCGTTGATGTTGCGCACACCTTCGACAAAAAACTGGCGGTAGCGATACCGCTTGTTGCGATTGGTCTTCAGGACCTCAAATTTCTGCCAGGCGGCATTTTTGCTGACAATCCGTTCGGTTCGCGCGCGCATGGTCTCTCCTCTGTCCGGAACGCGGCTGTCTTCAGCCCACCGGTCCCATGTCCTCAAGCCAGAAGTCCTCGAATTCCAGGAAAAGCACCTCGTAATACAAAACACCGTCAAAGATGACAAACATCGCTTCATCCAACGGGCGAACCTGGTACGCGGCCGGATCCAGGTTGGCGTTGGTGTAGGCCTCGACTTGCTGCTCGAGTATTTCCGGCTGGATCTGCATCACATCGAGATAAGCGCGGTTGTCCAGGAAGGCCGCTGAGGCCAGGTCATAATGGTAGACCGAGTACATGTAGTAGGCCTCCGAATCGACCCAGCCGGCGATGCTCTCGATGGCCAGTGTCAGGCAGGTGCCATCAAACTGGTAAAAGTAGTCGACGGCGTAATAGACATCAGCCTCGAAACCATCTTCGCACAAGCTCTGCTCGTAGGCGATCCGCAGCTTCAACTCCTCGTTGAGCGAGCCTGACCGCTCGTCATCCGGCTCGATGATCGGCAGCGCGACGGTCACGGCACCTTCCTCGAACCGAAATACCTCGTTCACGCTGTAGGTGATGGACGCCGGGTCTGTCCCCGTTGGCGAAGGGGTCGCCGGCATCGTCGGTGCGGCGGTTGTCCCGGTCGTTTGAGTCGTTTGGGTTGTCGTGGCCGCGGATGTTTGTGTTGTGTTTGTGGTCGTCGGCCGCGGTGTCGGGGTCGCCCGCTCCGTCGTGCGGCGCGTCGTCGGCCTGGTCGTCGACGCTTCGGTCGTCGGCCTGACCAGGTTGCCGATCGCTTCAGCCAGGCGGCGGTAATTGGCGCAGCCCGGCAGCACCAGGGCACAGACAAGCAACAGGCAAACGACGGTTGTTCCCTTTGCTTTCATTCGGCTCATGTTGCCTCCTCGCGCCTTCGGCGCGTCCTGACAGGCTGACCGGTTACAGGGGAACCGTATCGCCGTTTTTGCGTCCCTGGGCCAGGGCAAGGCCAGCCGACCTGGCCATGTTCAGGTGGTAATCTGCAGTCCAGCGGTTCGCTCCGATGTAGTCGAAGATCATAAGGCCGGTGTGGCGGCAGAAGCGGTCCATCTGCTCAAAGCACGTCAGCTGGCCGTTGCCCGTCCCGCCGGGCGTCGCCACGATCAGAGCCTGTTTGCCGGCCAGGGCGCCATCCTG
>JAAZFW010000035.1 GCA_012511525.1 Clostridiaceae bacterium | reverse complement strand
TTGATGACCGCGCTCAAGCGGCTGCAGCCGGATCTGGTTCTGTTCGGCGGCGATCTGTCCGGGCGTGAAGATTGCGAACCGGCCGCCGCCGGACTGCTCGGCCGGATCATGGGATTGCCGAACCTATCGCAGGTTCCGCTTGTCGCCGTTCCGGGCAACCACGACAGCGGGGACGGCCTTGGCCTTTTACAGCAGTCGGGCGCCCGTGTGCTGCGCAACCAGGTCTACGTCCACCAGGTCCGCGGCCAGTCCTGGCAGATTATCGGCCTGGATGACCGCCGCCAGGGAACGCTCGACACGGCCCGTGCCTGCCAAGAAGCCCGCAAGACCGGTGTCGCGCCGCAGCACTCGCTGGTTTTGGTGCACAACCCGGACAGCCTGCTCGACCTGCCGCCCGGGCAGGCAGCCTGGTTTTGCGGCGGCCATTTCCACGGCGGCCAGATCTGGATGCCGTTCCGGCTCGAATACCATGTGCTGAGGGATGAAAAACTGCCCCGGGCAGGTTTCGATAAGGGCTGCATCACGTTGGGTGATATGACCGGTTACATCAGCCGCGGCCTGGGCTGTGTCCTGTTTCCGCTGCGATTTTGTTCCCTGCCCGAGGTCGTGAGCCTCGAGATCCATTCGCCCAAAACATAACTTATGGCTTGATACTGGAGGATTCTTGTGAAGGACAGCATCATTTCGCTTCTCGAGTCGCTTTTCGGCAACGCCCGCGCCCTGATCATCCTGATCGGCTCGGCGATTCCGATTACCGAACAGCGCGCAACCATCCCGCTGGGCATCTACTGGGACATGAATCCTTGGCTGGTGTTCATCCTGGCCTTTATCGGCAGTTTGCTGCCGGTCCCCGTTCTCCTGCTGCTCTACACCCGGATTCTGGACTGGCTGAGCCGCCTGTCCTGGATGAACTGGTTCACGACCGCCCTGGACCAGAAAGTGCGCCGCTACGCGAAAAAGTTCGAAAAGTCGACCGAGGCGGCCCTGATCCTGTTTGTCGCGATCCCGCTTCCCGGCACAGGGCTGTGGACCGGCAGCATGGTGGCTTCGGTGCTGGGCTTCGATTTCCGAAAATCCATGCTGTGCGTCGGCCTGGGCGGGTTGATCTCCGCCATCGCCCTGACGCTCGTTTTCAGCTTGATCAAGTACGGTGTTTCCCTTTTCTGAGCCGCCTTCGCTTGTGTTACGGGACTGCTCCGTTAAGCCGATCTATAGGTTTATGGGTGATTGACGAGTCTGGTCAATCACCCGGAGAAAAGAGCAACAAATCAATGATCAGTCCTTAACCGGCTGACTGCCGACACGCCAAATCTCATCGGCATAATCCCGGATGGTACGGTCCGAACTGAACCGGCCGCTGCTGGTGATGTTGTTCCAGCATTTGCGCGCCCATGACAGCTGTTCCAGGTACGCGTACTGGCTCTTGTGCCGGTTGATCCGGTATTCGTCGAAATCGCCCAGGACATAGTACGGATCGGCCGGCTGCCAGCTGGAGCCGTTGAGCAGGCCGTTGTACAGGTCCAGGAACATGCCCGTCCCCTGGTCGTCCAGCGTCCCGTCGACCAGCGCGTCGATGCAGCGCTTCAAACCGGGTATGTGCTCGTATTGCCAGCGCGGGTTATAGTATCCGATCGTCTTGGGGAAGTCCTCGACGCGGCAGCCGAAGATAAAATTGTTCTCATACCCGGCTGCATCGGCAATCTCCACGTTGGCCCCGTCGCAGGTGCCCAGGGTCAGGGCGCCGTTCATCATGAATTTCATGTTGCCTGTGCCGGACGCCTCCATGCCCACGGTGGATATCTGTTCAGAGATGTCCGCGGCGGGGAAGATGCGCTCGGCGCGCGACACGTTGTAGTTGTGCAGGAACACGACCTTCATGAACGGGCTTGCGACCGGATCCTGGTTGACAAGGCGCGCAACCTCGTTGATGAACTTGATGATCGCTTTGGCCCGGAAATACCCCGGAGCCGCCTTGGCGCCGAACAGGTAGGTGACCGGCACGATCGCGCGGTCCGGATCTGCCCGGATATTGAAGTAATCGTCCAGGATCACCAGCGCGTTGAGCAGCTGGCGCTTGTATTCGTGCAGCCGCTTGATCTGGACATCAAAGAGCGACTGCGGGTCGATTACGATGTGTTCCGTCTGCTCGATGTAGCGGGCCAGGCTTAGCTTGTTGGCCTGCTTGATCGCCAGGAGTTGTTCCAGGACCTGCCGGTCGTCGCCGGATGGTTTCAGCGCCTCAAGGGCATCCAGGTCGCGGATCCAGTCGTCGTTGCCGGAAAGCTCTGTCAGCAAGCCGGCCAGGCCAGGATTGCAGACCTTCAGCCAGCGGCGCGGCGTTACGCCGTTGGTCTTGTTGCTGAATTTTTCGGGCCAGAGCGCATAAAAGCCGCTTAAGGTTTCCTTTTTCAAAATGTCGGTGTGCATGGCCGCGACGCCGTTGACCGCGTGGCTGCCGTACACCGCCAGCCAGGCCATCCGGATCTTGCCGTCGCCCAGCGGGCTGAGTGTGTTGACCTGGTCCTCGTTGCGGCAGCGGCGAATCTCCTGGCGGAACTGGCTGTCGATGCGCTCGATGATCTGCAAAAGGCGCGGGAACAGGAACTGGAATATGCCGGCATCCCATTTTTCAAGCGCTTCGGACATGATCGTGTGGTTGGTGTAGGAGAAGACAGCCTGCGTGACCTGCCACGCCTCCGTCCAGTCCATCTGCTGCTGGTCGACAAGGATGCGCATCAGCTCGGGAATGGCGATGACGGGATGGGTGTCGTTGAGCTGGATCGCATGATAATCAGCGAACTTTGAAAAATCAGCACCGTGCTGGCGGATGTAGTCGGCTACGATGGTCTGGAGCGAGGCGCTGACAAAGAAATACTGCTGGCGGACCCGCAGAACTTTGCCGTCATAGGATGAGTCGTTGGGGTACAGGACGCGGCAGATGTCGTTGACGCGGTTGCGCTGGATGACCGCGTCGTCAAAACGCTGCGAATTGAACAAGTTGAAATCGAACTCCTGGGCCGGTTCCGCTTTCCACAGGCGCAAGGTGTTGATGTTTTCCGTCTTGTAGCCGGTGATCGGCATGTCATACGGAACGGCAATGACATCGAGGTCCTGGTAGTGGACACGAACCGCTTCCTGGCTGCGCCGAACCACGAACGGGTAAGGCTGTTCCATCCAGGCGTCGGGGTATTCTTTCTGAAAGCCGTTCTCGATCTCCTGGCGGAAAAGGCCGTAGCGGTAGAGAATCCCATACCCGGTGACCGGCAGATTGCCCGTCGCGCTGGAATCGAGAAAACAGGCCGCGAGGCGGCCCAGGCCGCCGTTGCCCAGTCCGGGATCGGACTCCTGTTCCTCAAGTTCGGCCAGTTCGTGGCCGAACGCGCGCACGGCCGTCGAGGCCACGTCGTAAAGGCCAAGGTTGATCAAGTTGTTGAGCAAGGAGCGCCCTTCAAGGAACTCCGCGGAGAAGTAGTGTGCCTGACGGCCGGATTTATATTGCTGGCTGGTCTTTTCCCAGCGATCGGTCAGTTGTTCCATGACCGCCCGCGACAGCGCACGCCAGAAATCCGCCGGAGCGGCCTTTCCGGGAGTCTGGGCTGTTTCCGCCTTGATAAACGCTGATATCCTGTCTTGTAGCTCTTGTATCGAAATCATGTTTTCCTCCTGTGTTATCGCTGCAGCGGGTGCAGCCTACCTATTATAATCAATGCGGCCGTCCCTGTAAACGCGCGCGCGTTGCATCTGACGCGCCGCACCGCTAAAATGGACATGACACAGTGGGAGGTAACATCTCATGATTGCTGCATTGCCCTATGTTCCTGCCGGCCTGGCCGCAGGCGCGCTGATTGCCTTCATCTTCCGGGTCATGCCGCCAGCCTGGCTGCTTGACTACGGCGAAGCCGGCCTGGATGCAGCGCGCCAGGCCCGGGACAGCCTGACTTTCTTTCCGGGCATCCTGTTCCTCGTACTGGCCGACGGATTCCTTTTCGGCGCCGGCAGGCTCCTGCTCGGATCCGGACCGTATCTGCCGGTTGTCCTGTACCTTGTTCAGCCGCTGCTTCTGATCATCGTCGCCGACCTCAAAACGCGCATCATTCCGGACCAGTTCATCCTGGCCCTGCTGCCGGGCGGCGTCCTGCTCTGGGTGATCGACAGCATCCGGGGCGAGGCCGCCTGGGGGCCCGGCATCCTGACCCGCCTGCTGGCCGCGCTGCTGGCCGGGCTGGTCCTTTTCGGCAGCGGCTGGCTGGGCGCCAAGCTGATGAAGCGCGAAGCCATGGGCATGGGCGATGTCAAGCTGCTGGCATCCTGCGCCTTCATCACAGGCCTCAAACTGCTGCCCTTCCTCTTCTGTCTCGCTTTCCTGACCGCCGCCCTGGTGGCGATTCCGGTGCTGGTGAGCCGTCTCTGGCGCCGCGATGCCGAAAAGGAGATCGCCTTCGGCCCCTA
>JAAZFW010000034.1 GCA_012511525.1 Clostridiaceae bacterium | reverse complement strand
TGACGCTGACAGACGTCATCCTGAGCGATGACCAGGCCCTGGTTGGTTCTGCCGTAACGGTGGTCGGCCAAGGCGAGACGACATGGACAGCCGGAACAGGCGGCATCGCCCAGATCAACCTGGGTGATATGACGCCCGGACAGGCAATCGAAGTATTCTATGACTACGATGTTGTGGCAGCGGACCTGGATCGCGAGCCGATCGTCAACACGGCGACCGCGATCGGGACCATGCTGCCGACTCCGGACTATCCGGAAGGTGCAGTCCTCGAAGTGTCTGACATGGCGGTGGTTACCGTCGAGGACATCCCGTTGGGCACTGTCGCCATCGACATCGTCAAAATGGTCCAGAACCTGACCCAGGGCGGCGTGCCTGCGAAACTTGCCGGCGGCTACCCGGGCGATGTGTTCAAGTACACGGTCGTGGTGACCAACACCGGATCCGAGCCGCTTAGCCTGGTTCGTTTGAGCGATGACCTGGCCCCGGCCGGCGGAACGATCACCCATGTGACTGCCGGGACGACCCACACCTGGACGGCGAACGGCAGCGACCCGGTCTACCTCGACCTCGGCGATATGGCGTCCGGCGCGAGCATGACGTTCACCTACACCTATACCTCGGTCGACGGTGACATCGGGTCCGTCCGGATCAATACGGCCCATGTCATCGGCACGGCTACGGCTACGCTCGACGATGAGGTTGTGATTACGGTTGAAGATTCCGATACCGCCGGCATCGCCGTCGATGAAATCCCGAAGACCGGTGAATCCGGCAGCCTCCCGTACATTGGCTTGGGTATGCTGCTGGCCGCTGGCGTCTTGATCCTGCTGCGCCGTCGCAGTACCCGGAACAGCCAGGTATAAACGCCAGGCCTTAAAAAATCAGCGGCGATTGCCGCATGCAGAGGGGGAGAGAAACTTGTTTTCTCTCCCCTTTTTTGTCGGGCCAGTTCAGGGCATGGTTAAAATGTCGAAGATTGACCACCACATTTAGTAGATAACTCGATTGACAACTACTACATATGGCATTATGATTAAGGAACCGAATAGAGAGTCCAGTAAAAATGTATCCTGTGTGACCACGTGGTCTGCGGGTGGCGGTACACTGAAATTGCCCCGCGTTTTTGCTGTCTCTGAGCCGTTACACACAGGGAGGATTCAATCATGGCCATTCTGACTGATTTTGTCAACCGGGTCTTTACCAGGGAACTGGAAAATCAGCCGCAAAAGACGGTATACGATTTGTTCCAATGGGAGAAGCGCGACGTTGCGATCGTCGATCACAAGTCGGGCAAACTCCTGACCGATATGAAAGATCTGGAATTCCCGGTCCATTATTCGCAGAACGCCTGCGACATTATCGCATCGAAATATTTCCGTAAAGCCGGTGTCCCCACGCCGACCGGCACCGAGACCAGCATGCGTCAGGTGGCGCACCGACTGGTCCATTTCTGGACGTCGGCCCTGGTCGATGAGGGCATCGTTGACGAACAGCAACGCGCGATTCTCTATGACGAGATCGTCTATGCCATCCTCAACCAGATGTTCGCGCCTAACTCGCCCCAGTGGTTCAACACGGGGCTTAAGCAAAGCTACAACATCAGCGGCGGTCGGAACGGCTATTACTATTACGATGAAGTCTCGGGACAGGTGATCGAATCCGATGACGACTATACCCGAACCCAAGCCTCAGCTTGCTTTATCCTGTCCATCGAGGACAAACTGCTCGGCCCGCATTCCATTTCCGAGGAGTATGTGACCGAGACGCGCCTGTTCAAGGGTGGTTCCGGTACCGGCACCAATTTCTCCGCGATCCGCGCCGAGGGCGAAGGCTTGTCCGGCGGCGGGGCATCATCAGGCCTGATGAGCTTCCTTAAGGGACTGGACCGAAACGCCGGCGCGATCAAGTCGGGCGGCACCACGCGGCGGGCAGCCAAGATGTGCAGCCTGGACATCGACCATCCGGAGATCGAAACCTTCATGCTCTGGAAAGCTCGTGAGGAGGACAAGGTCCGGGCTCTGGCCAAGATGGGCTATGACGGAGACATGGACGGGGAAGCGTATCAGACGGTATCGGGACAGAACAGCAACAACTCGGTCCAACTCAACAACGCCTTCATGAACAAGGTGGCCCGGTTGGATGAAGAGCCGGACGCCGTGATTGAGCTTAAGGGCCGCCAGGACGCACGCGTCAATCGCGAAGTTCGGGTCGACCATCTCTGGCAAATCTTCAACGAGGCGGCCTGGAAATGTGCAGACCCCGCGCCCCAGTTCAGTGATACCTTTAACGAGTGGCACACCTGCCCGGCCGGTGAGGACGGGCAGACCGGGGCGCGCCATAATCGGATCAACGCCACCAACCCCTGCGGCGAATACGCGTTCCTGGACGACACCAGCTGCAACTTGGCATCGATCAACGTCCTGCGCTTCTACGATCCGGAAACTGGGCACTTTGACCTGGCCTCTTACCGCCACATGATTTTCCTATCCCAGCTCGTTCTGGAAGCCTCGATCCACTGGGGTCAGTTTCCGACTCCGGATATTGCCCGAAAAACCTGGCTGTTCCGCACGACCGGTTTGGGCATGGCCAACCTGGCCGCCCTGCTGATGGCCCTCGCGCTGCCCTATGATTCGGATGAGGCCCGCGCGGTCGCCGCGGCTCTGGTTGGCATCCTCACCGGGCGCAGCTACGCGGTGTCCGCGATGCTGGCGCAAATTGCCGGACCCTTTGCCAAGTACGACCTTAATAAAGATTCGATGCTGCGTGTCATCCGCAACCACGCCCGGGTCGCGGGAAGCCGCCAGGACGATTTCGAGGGGCTGACCTGCGTTCCCCTTTTGATCGACCACGAACAGCTGCTCCAGCTGGGCCTTGACGACTGGTCCGACGCGCTGCGCACGGATTGGCAGGAGGCGATTCAGCTCGGTGAAGCGTTCGGCTACCGCAACGCACAGGTTTCGGTCCTGGCGCCTACCGGCACGATCTCATTTGCCATGGACTGCGCCTCGACCAGCATCGAGCCGTTCTTCTCGCATGTCGTCTACAAGAAGCTGTCCGG
>JAAZFW010000336.1 GCA_012511525.1 Clostridiaceae bacterium | reverse complement strand
GCTGGTCGCGCTGACCCTGTCCGCGGTGTCCATCCTGGCATCGGAGCTGTCGGGCCAGGAATTTTATATCTATTTCAATGTTTTGCACCTGCTGGCCCTGGGCATCCTGCTCTATGCGGGCCTGACCCGCGCCGAGCGGCGCCAAGACCGTTCCCAGGTGCGCGGCGACCTGCTGTTGCTGCTGGCGATCGCTGTGGTTTTGGGTGCCGCCTGGCTGGTGCCTTTCTTCGCCGATCACGGCCGCTGGTGGCTGCTGCCGCTCGGCCTGCCGCCGAAACTGGATGCCGCGATGGCCGATTACCTGCCACTGGTGCCCTGGCTGGGCTTTTTCCTGGTCGGCACCCTGATCGGGCGGCGCGTCTACCCGAACCGCTGCAGCGCCTTTCCGGGCGCCCCGGCCTGGCTGTTGGCCGCCAGCGGCCCGTTTGCGCTGCTTGGCCGCCATTCGCTGGCTATTTACGTGCTGCACCAGCCGATCCTGCTCGCCTTGCTGTTCGGCCTTCGGGCGTTGGGCCTGATCTGAGCCTTGAAAGGAGATCCCCTTGACTTCTTGCGCGATTCTGTTTGATCTTGACGGTACCTTGGTCGATACGATCCAGGATCTGGCTGACGCGGCAAACCGCACCATCCGGGAAATCGGCCTGCCGGCGCTGCCGACAGAAGACTACCGTCTGCTGGTCGGCGCCGGTGCCCGCAACCTGATGGCGCGCTGCTGCCGGGCCGCGGGAATGCCGCTTGAGCCCGAAGATGCCCGGATCGACGGGCTGGTCCGGCGTTTTAAAGTCCATTACGACCAGAACTGGCACGAGTGCTCGCTGCCCTATCCGGGCATAGCGGCCGCACTCAGCCGGCTGTCCGACGCCCAGGTGCCCGTCGCCGTGCTGTCCAACAAGCCGGACGATTTCACGCGCCAGGTGGTCAGCCATTTTTTCCCGGACCACCGCTTTGCGACCGTCAGGGGCCAGCGCGGCCAGGATCCGCTCAAACCGGACCCGACGGTCGCCCTCGAACTGGCGCGTCAGCTGAACTGCCCGCCGGAACGCTGCGCGCTGGTCGGTGATTCCGGAACCGACATGGAGACCGCCGTCCGGGCCGGCTTCCTGCCGGTCGGCGTCTTGTGGGGCTTTAGGGACGAGCGCGAGCTAAAAAACTTTGGTGCCGCCCATCTGGCGGAAAACCCCGGCGAAATGGTAACCTGCCTGCTTGATTGGTGTCAGAAAAGGCGTGTACAATAAAAAAGGTTTAACCTGACACACAAGACGGGGTGATCATATGCCGCGGTTCAAAAACGAACGTTATTCCAAACGCCAGCTGAGCTGGTATTTGTGGCCCTTGCCGGCGCTGGCGGCTTTTGCCGCCCAGCGTTTGCTGGCGGCGCGGCCGGATCTCGTGGAGACGGTGCACAGCCAGCGATTGTTTCGCGCCCTGGCAGGACCGCTCAGCACCGTGACTTCGCTGGTGCCGTTTTCACTGACCGAAGCCGCTGTTGTGCTCGGTGTCCCGTTGCTTCTCGTCCTGTTGGTCATCTGGCTGATCCGGCTGTTCCGCCAGCGCCGCAAGGGCCTTTTCGCAGCCCGCCTGCTGCGTGCCGTCGCCTGGACGCTGAGCGTCGCCTATCTGGCTTTCATGCTGCTGCATGGCCTGAACTACGCACGGCTGCCGGTTGCCCAGTCTTTCCAGCTGCCGGTCCGCGAACGCGCGGCGGAAGACCTGGCCCAGGCAGCCGAATGGCTGGTCGGGCAGGCCAACACGCTCCGCGAGCAGACCGAGGAGGACGAGACGGGTGTCTTTCGCTTAAGCCTGGGCATAGGGGAAACGCTCAAGACGGCTTCCAGTGCCTATGCGGCGGCGTCTGCCGACTTCCCGCTGCTGGCCGGCGGCCCGCTGAGGCCTAAGGGCGTGTTGTTGTCCCACTACTGGTCGTACACCGGCATTGCCGGCCTTTACATGCCGCTGCTGGTCGAATCCAATGTCAACATCGATGTCCCAGAACACAGCATTCCGGAAACCGCCCTGCATGAAATCGCCCACACCCGCGGCTTCGCGCGCGAGGATGAGGCCGGTTTTCTGGCGTTCCTGACGGGCCTTTACAGCGACAACCCCGATTTTGCCTACTCCGCGCTGCTGGGCGCGGCCCTGCGCACGCTCAACGCCCTGGCTGGCGTCGACATGGACCGGTACCAAACGGTGGCCGCCAAACTCGGCGATGGGATCCGCCGCGACCTGGACGCGTCCGCGCGTTACTGGAAGCAGTTCGAAGGGCCTGTCCAGGAGGTGTCGACGCAGGTCAATGACGCCTACCTGCAGGCAAACCTGCAGGATGACGGTGTCCGCAGCTACGGCCGGATGGTCGATCTGGTCCTTGCCTGGTATGAACAGCAGCAAGCTGCCGGGACGCTATCCGGAGCGATCCGCGTGTTAGCTCCCCAGTAAGCCGATGGTGACGCTGCACCTGTCCGGGCAACAGGACCGCTACGGGGCGGCCGACCTGCTCCGGCTCTTTTTCGGCGGTCCGGTTGAGGAACAAGACGATCGCCTGGTCTGCGCTGGCCCCGATCTTGAGATCTCATGCAGCATCGACCCGGACGAGGACCTGTTCCGGGTCCGGACACGGCTAGGCGCATGGACGCTGTCAGGCCAGGTGATGAGCAGGAAAGCCCGCCGGGAAAGCAAACGCCAGCTTTACCAGCTCCTGGCCCGGGCCACCGGGCGGCAGTTCCCCTGGGGGTCGCTGACCGGGATCCGCCCGACCCTGATCGCCGCCGAATGCCTGGCTGAAAGCCAGGACCGGGAAAAAGCGCTGCGCTTGCTGGTCGACGACTGGTTTGTCTCGCCGGAAAAGGCGGATCTGGCTCTCGAGACGGCGCTGTCTGAACGACAGGTTCTCGAACAGGTCCCGCCGGACAGCCTGCTGGTCTACATCGGCATCCCGTTTTGTCCGACCCGCTGCAGCTACTGCAGTTTCATCACCCGTGAAGCCCCGTCCCGACCAACGCTGCTGGAACCATACGTGACGGCCCTGACCGACGAGATCCGGGGCTTTTTCAGCCAGATCCGCCAGCCGGTTGATGCGCTCTATATCGGGGGCGGCACCCCGACCACCTTGTCTGCCGTCCAACTGGCGCGGCTGTTCGATGCCGTACGGGCTTTTGTGCCGCTCGCAGCCGGCGCGGAAATCACGGTGGAGGCCGGACGCCCGGATACGATCGACGCGGCCCGGCTGGAGGTTCTGAGGCACTCGGGTGTCAACCGTTTGTGCATCAACCCCCAGACGTTCCATGACCAGACTCTGGTGCGCATCGGACGCAGGCACAATGTCGCCCAGATGACCGCGGCCTGGCAGCTGGCCCGGGAAATGGGTTTTGACCACCTCAATTTGGACCTGATCGCGGGCCTTCCGGGCGAAACACCGCCGGACCTGGCCGATTCCCTGGATCAGGCGCTCGCGCTGAGACCGGACAGCCTGACGCTGCACGCTCTGGCGATCAAGCGCAGCTCGGCGCTGCACGAGGAACAGGTTCGAACCGGCGCGTCCGAAGCGGACCTGCAGCCGGACTGGGGGGAGGCTGTGTCCGCGGCGCGCCGGACCCTGGCGGCGGCAGGCCTTGCGCCCTACTATTTGTATCGGCAAAAGCAGACGATCGGCTCCCTCGAAAACACGGGTTTCGCCCTTCCCGGCAAGGCATGCCGCTACAACGTGGCCATGATGAGCGACCAAAGATCCGTTATCGGCCTGGGCAGCGGCGCGATGAGCAAGATTGTATGCGGCAATCGTGTCGTGCGCATCCCAAGCCCGCGCAGCCTCGACATCTACCTGGAGCGGGCCGGCGTGCTGGCCGCACAAAAAGCCGCGGCCCTGCTGGCGGTCACAACCGGAGCGACACTCAGCCTTTAACCAGGGTGATCAGGACCAGTTCCGGCGGTGCGCACAGCCGTGCGGGAATCCCGAAGGTGCCCAGCCCGCGCGAAACCACCAGGTGCGCTTGCTCGCCCAGGCGATAATGGCCGAACGGGCACTCGCGGCCCTGCAGAACGGTGATCAGCGGATGGCCGAACAACGTGATCTGGCCATTGTGCGAGTGGCCGGACAAGATCAGGTTGGCGCTGCCGGCCGGCAAAGCGGCGGCGTAGTCAGGCTGGTGCATCAGGAGCAGGCGAAACGACCCGTCCCAGCTGTCCGGTTCGACGGATCCGTCGATCAGACCTTCGGGGCTGTAGGTTTTGCCGACATCCGGCTGGCCGAAATAGCTTTCCGCGAGTCCGCCCAGCCAAAGGCCGTCGATCAGGCACGAGCTGTTGTCGAGCAGCGTGAAGCCGCCCGCGTCGAGCAGTTCCTGCATGTGGCGGTATTCCGCCTTGAGCCGGTTGTCGTGGTTGCCGGCGACCGCGTATTGGCCCAGCGGCGCCTGCATGCGGCGCAGCACCGCGGCGGCCGCCTCGGAAAAATCGCGGTCCAAAGGTGTTTTGCTGTCGATCAGATCGCCGCCGAACAAGATCAGGTCAGGCTTTTCCCGTTCCAGCAGATCAGCCACCCTGGCTAGCCGCTCAGGCGGGTAGGCGGGCCCCAGGTGCGCGTCCGAGAAAAATGCGACCACCCGTCCGTCCCACGAAGCGGGCAGGCCGGAATAGGTCAGGCTGTATCGATTGACCGTCAGCAGGCCGGGTTCCACAAAAAAAGCCCAGATCGCCAACAAGGCGGGCACCACGACCAGGAAAAAGAGCAGCGACAGCCAAAACGCGGTCCGTCGGCGGGTGCTTACGGCGCCCGATGCCCGGCTGCGCCGGCTCAGCCGGGAGGAGCCGATCATGACTGGCGCTGGTGTGCGGTTCTTGCGCATACCGTCAAAGTGATTGCAGCTGCAGCCAGTCGAGCACCTGCTGGATCGTCTCATCCCAGTAGTCCCAGCTGTGCACTGCCCCCGCCTTTTCCGACCAGGTTACGTCGAAACCCAGTTTTTCCAGATGCGGCCGGAAGGCCAGGTTGGCCTCGTAGAGGAAATCGCCGCTGCCGCAGGCCAGGAATATCCGAGGTTTCGGATTGCCGGATGAGGCGGCTTTGCCGGCCAGGGCATAGAGGTCGTCATCGCTGCCGTGGTAGTCTTCATACGAACCGAAGATCAATCGCCCTTCTGCCTGGCGTTCCGGATCAACGGACTTGATAAAACCGGTCAGGTCGACCGCGCCGGACAAGCTGGCGACGGCTGCAAAGCGATCGGGGCAGCGCAGCCCCAACTTGAGCGCGCCATAGCCGCCCATCGAGAGACCGGCGGCAAACGTGTCTTCGCGCCGGGCGGAGATATGGAAAAAATGCTGAACCACGCGCGGCAGCTCCTCGCTGACAAAAGTCCAATAGCGATAACCGGTTTTCTGGTCGGTGTAGAAACTGCGGTGCACGGCCGGCATGACCACAGCCAGGCGGCGTGTCGCCGCATAGCGCTCAATCGAGGTTCGGCGCTGCCAAATGGTGTGGTCGTCGGACAAGCCGTGCAGCAGATAGAGCACCGGCAGGGGATCGGAACCGGCCGATCCGGATGTTTCGATCCCGATGCCCTGATGGGCTTCCGGCAGGATGACATCCAGGCTGCAGGCCTGGCCGAGGCTGGTTGAGAAGAAGTGTGTGTGCAGCAAAGCCATAAGGTTGCCTCCGTCATTTTTTTCCATCGTAACACCGAAGCGAAACAGGCGCAACGATCGGGCGGCACGATCAGACGGGACAGCTGGGAACTTTTTCACATCTGTGTCGTATAATACAGAAGACACACGACATACAAGCATTGGGAGAATGGATCATGGAATATGTTGGCTTACTGGCACCGATTGCTTTTGTCTTTGCGCTGTCTGCACTCAGTCAGATCGGCACGCTGAAAAAGGAGATCGAGCAGCTCAAACAAATCATCCGTGAAAAAGAAGCGTCTGCCAAGGAATCAAGCGCGTCATGAACACGGCGAAACGTGCGAAATGCGGCATGCGCATCCTGACCGGCGTATGCCTGTTTGCGTTGCTCTTTTCGCTGATTTCCTTAATCGTGACCAAATTCGTCTATGACAGCCAGTTCCCGCGTTATGACAGGCACGACGAAACCGTCATGGCCGGCCTGCGTTATGCTGACCTGGCCGAGGCGTATCCGCGGCAGCTCTTCACATTCCCGTCCGCAGCCAATCAGCTGCAAGGTTACCTGTATGGCCAGGGCCAAGACCGCGGCCTGGTTGTCGTTGCCCACGGCATCGGCGGCGGTGCGGACAGCTATCTGCCGCAAATCACCTGGTTCGTCGATCAGGGCTGGCGTGTGCTGGCTTTTGACGCGACCGGCAGCTTTGACAGTGAAGGCCGCACGACGCGCGGTTTCCCGCAAGTGTTGCTGGACCTAGATGCCCTATTGACTTATATCAGCGCACAAGAAGACCTTTCAGGCCTGCCGCTGCTGCTGTTCGGTCATAGCTGGGGCGGGTACGCGGTGGCCAACATCCTGCATTTCGGGCACGATGTGCAAGGCGTCGTCTCCGTAGCCGGCGCAAACAGCGCGCACGGGATGATTCTCGAACAGGGGCACAACTTGATGGGCCCTTTCATATACATGCAGGCACCTTATCTCTGGCTGTACCAGCGCATCATGTTTGGCACCGCAGCGTCGCTGTCAGCTGACGATGCGATCCGCAATACCGAAGTCCCTGTGCTGTTGATCCATGGTACGCAAGATGAAATGGTCCAGTACACCGGCAGTTCCATCGTGGCGGCCGTGCGTCAGGATCCGCCGGCCCATGTTCGCCTGCTGATCCGTGACCTGCCGGGCCGCAACGGACACAACAACCTTTTCCGATCGACTGAAGCGCTGGCCTATATTGAGCAGGTCAATCAGGAATACCGCGAATTGTATGAGCAGTATGAACAAAACATCCCCTATGCTGTGCGCCAGGCCTTCTATGCCACTGTCGACCGCGCACGCGCCCAGGATTTGGACGAAACGATCATGGCCGAGATCCATGCCTTTTACCTGGACTGCTTGAACAGACACTGAAAGACCAAACGCAGGTCAAAGCATTTTATCATGATGCAAGAACCTGGATTGCGCACCAGTTGCCAGGCTGGCCGGTTTCGGCTATAATCCATTGAAAGCGAATGCGATAAAAGCGATGACCGGAAAGCAGCCTGGCGACCTTCTCCAGAGAGTGCGGGCAGGTGGAAGCGCACAGAACGGAGCTTGGCTGAACATCATCCGCGAGCTGTCTGACAAACGCCGGCAGGGCAAACGTCCGCCCGGCCAGTAGGAAAGACCGGCTAAGCTGCCTGGGCAGCGCCCCCGTTAGCGGCAAAGAGATGGCAAATGCATGTCGTTTGCACATGTCCGGGTGGTACCGCGCCTTTTGGCGCCCCGACAGGGGCGCTTTATTTTTTGCCGGAAGACATGAACCGGTTCGACCAGAGTGAGGGAGGCTGTAAGATGTACAAAAAAGTTGCGACAGACATGGGATTCGTCGAACGGGAAAAGGAAGTCCTGGCATTTTGGCAGGATCAAGGCATCTTCAAGAAAACGATCGAACAGCGCGACGGCTGTCCGACCTTCGCGTTTTACGACGGACCGCCGACCGCCAACGGGAAACCGCATATCGGCCATATCCTGACCCGCGTGATCAAGGACATCATCCCGCGTTACCAGACCATGAAAGGCAAGCATGTGCTGCGCAAAGCCGGCTGGGACACGCACGGGCTGCCTGTCGAGCTCGAAGTGGAGAAGCAGCTGGGCATCAACGGCAAGCCGCAGATCGAAGCCTACGGCGTCGAGCCATTTATCCGCAAGTGCCGCGAAAGCGTCTGGAAGTACAAGACAGAATGGGAGCAGATGTCAGACCGGGTCGGTTTCTGGGCCGACATGGAAGACCCGTACATCACCTACGAGAACGACTACATCGAGTCGGAATGGTGGGCGCTGCGCCAGATCTGGGACAAGGGATTGCTCTACAAAGGGCACAAGATCGTCCCGTACTGCCCGCGCTGCGGGACCTCCCTGTCCAGCCATGAAGTCGCCCAGGGCTACCAGGATGTGGTCGACACGTCGATTTTCGTCCGTTTCCGCGTCGCCGGCGAGCCGGACACCTACCTGGCCGCCTGGACGACGACCCCCTGGACCTTGCCGTCCAATGTCGCGCTGTGCGTCAATCCCGACGAGGAGTACGTGCTGGCTGAATTCGACCAGGATCTGGACGGCAGCTCGCGCCAGGTCCGCTACTACATGGCCGGCAGTCTGGTCGAGCAGGTTTTGGGCGGATCCCACCGGATCGTCCGGCGCATGCGGGGCCGCGACCTGGAGGGCACCGCTTACGAACCGCTGTTCCCTTATGCGCGCCAGGCTGTCGCCGACAGCGGCAAAAAGGCCTTTTATGTCACGGCAGACAGTTACGTGACCTTGTCCGACGGCACCGGCATCGTGCACATCGCGCCGGCGTTTGGCGAAGACGACGCCCGTGTCGGCCGCCGCTATGACCTGCCGTTTGTCCAGCTGGTCCGCGAAGACGGCACCATGCCGCCTGAGGTCAGCGATTTTGCCGGCCAGTTCTGCAAAGAAGCGGACAAGGGCCTGATCGGGCGGCTGCGCCGGGAAGGCCTTTTGATCAAGACGATGCCGTACGAGCATTCCTACCCGTTCTGCTGGCGCTGCGACACCGCCCTGATCTACTACGCGCGCGATTCCTGGTTTGTGCGCATGACCGCCGTACGCGACAACTTGCTTAAGAACAACGCCACCGTCAACTGGATTCCGGAAACCATCCGCGATGGTCGGTTCGGCAACTTCCTCGAGAACGTGATCGACTGGGGCATCTCCCGCGAGCGCTACTGGGGCACCCCGCTGCCGATCTGGACCTGCAGCTGCGGCCACCGCCACCTGGTCGGCAGCATCGCCGAGCTGAAGTGCTTGTCGGATGACTGCCCGGACGACATCGAGCTGCATAAGCCCTACATCGACCAGGTCCACTTGCGCTGCGAAAAATGCGGCGGCCAGATGACCCGGGTCAGCGAGGTGATCGACTGCTGGTTTGACTCCGGATCGATGCCGTTTGCCCAGTGGCACTACCCCTTTGAAAACAAGGATCTGTTCGAGCGTAACTTCCCGGCGGATTTCATCTCCGAAGCGCTCGACCAGACGCGCGGCTGGTTCTACACCCTGATGGCCCTGGGAACGGTCCTGTTCGACGCCTCGCCCTACCGCAATGTCATCGTCATGGGACTGGTCCAGGACAAGAACGGGCAGAAGATGTCCAAGCATAAAGGCAATGTCGTCGATCCCTGGGCCATCCTGGACAAGCAGGGCGCCGACGCCGTGCGTTGGTATTTCTATACCGCCAGCGCGCCCTGGCTGCCGTCGCGTTTTTCGGAAGAGGCGGTCAGCGAGGTGCAGCGCAAGTTCATGGGGACGTTCTGGAACACCTACGCCTTCTACATCATGTACGCCAGGCTCGATGATTTTGACCCCACGCGCTACGACCTGGTTCCGGCCCGTTTGGGCGCCCTCGACCGCTGGGTGCTCAGCCGGCTCAATTCCCTGATCCGCAATGTCGACCGCGGATTGGAAAATTATGACATCACGACATCTGCCCGTGCGATCCAGTCGTTTTGCGACGATTTGTCCAACTGGTATGTGCGGCGCAGCCGGGAACGCTTTTGGCAGGCCGACATGAACGAGGACAAGATCGACGCCTACATGACGCTGTACACGGTGCTGGAAGCCCTGACGCGGCTGTCAGCACCTTTTGTCCCGTTCATGGCCGACTCGATCTACCGCAACCTGGTCCTGAGCCACCGTCCGGACGCGCCGGAGAGCGTGCACTTGTGCGATTTCCCCGCCGCGGATGAGACGATGATCGACCAGGCTCTGGAAAAGCACATGGCCGCGGTTCTCGACATCGTCGTGCTGGGCCGGGCGGCACGCAACGCCGCCGCGCTGAAGAATCGCCAGATGCTGGCCGCCCTCTATTACGCGGCGCCCGCTCCGCTGCCCGAGCCCTACCAGGCCTTGGTCGCCGATGAGCTCAACGTGCGCCAGGTGGTGTACCTGGCGTCCAGCGACGACCTGGTCGACTACCGGTTCAAGCCCCAGCTGCGCCTGCTGGGACGGCGGTTCGGCAAGCTTTTGCCGCAGGTCAGCGAAACGCTCAGCCAGCTGGACGGGCGCGCGGCCATGCGCACGCTGCGTGCGAACGGCCGGATCGAAATCACGCTTGGCGGCGCGGTCCATACCCTGACCGAGGAGGACCTGATCATCGAGACCGCCCAGCCGGAAGGCCTGGCGGTTGAACAGGACCATGGACTGACCGTGGCCCTCGACACCCGGCTGACGCCTGAACTGATCGAGGAAGGCTTTGTGCGCGAGATCATCAGCAAGGTCCAGACGATGCGCAAGGAGAGCGGTTTTGACATCTCGGACCGCATCGTCCTGCGCCATACGGGCAGCGAGCGGATCGCCGCGATCATGGACCGCCATGCCGAACGGATCGGCGAAGATGTGCTGGCGGTGCGAATCGAGGCTGGCACGGGCCCGAACAGCCGTGAATGGGACCTGAACGGCGAACGCTGTACGTTGTCGGTCGAACAGGTTATGGCGCGCTGATGCGGCAGGCCGTGGTATAATCGAAGCTGGTGCTGCCCGGGAAGGGCAGCCAGAGGAGAAGACGCAATGCCGCTTGTTCCCGTCAGCGGGTTTTTAGATTTATTCAGCTCATTCAACCTGCAGGAATTCCTGATCCGGATCCTGGTGCTTTGCGTGTCGCTGTCTTTTCACGAGATGGCCCACGCCTGGGCGGCTTACCGGCTCGGGGACGACACCGCCGCCCTCCAGGGCCGGCTGACCATGAACCCACTGGCCCACCTGGATCCGATCGGGTCGCTGATGTTTCTGATCGGCGGCATCGGCTGGGCCCGCCCGGTCCCGATCAACCCGGCGCGTTTCAACAGCCGCGTCACGGTCAAGAAGGGCTTGCTGCTGACTTCGGTCGCCGGACCGCTGTCCAACCTGATCCTGGCATCAGGCAGCGCGCTGCTGCTGTTTGTCCTGTTCACGATCGGGGCCGCGACCGGGCAGGGCGATGGCCAGCTATTCGGCATCCTGGTCGGCCTGATGCAGATGCTGTACGGCGCCAACCTGATCCTGGCGGTCTTTAACCTCCTGCCGGTCCCGCCTCTGGATGGCTTCAAGGTGTTCGGCTCCGTGCTGCCCAACGCCATCTATTACCGCCTGATGTCCTATGAGCGCTATATCGGGATCGCGTTTCTGGTTTTGATCATCTTCGGCCGCGGCATCCTGACCCGCGTGCTGACCTGGGTCGCCTGGCCGTTCGAGCAGGCCATCTGGCTGCCGCTGCAGCTGTTTTTCAGCTGGTTCTGGCGCCTGATCGGCCTATCTGCCTGACAGCAGCATCGTCATTTTCGAGGAGGATAAGATGAGCAAGAAAATCATTTTGAGCGGGGCCCGCCCGACGGGCGACATCCACCTGGGCAACTACTTCGGCGCCCTGGAAAACTGGGTCCGGCTCCAGGACAACTATGACTGCCACTTTTTCATCGCCGACTGGCACGCCCTGACCACCGGCTATGCCGACACGGCGGGCCTGCCCGAGCATACGGTCAGCCTGATGGCCGATTTCATGGCCTGCGGCCTCGACCCGGAGCGGTCCGTATTGTTTTTGCAGTCGCAGGTCATGGAGCACGCCGAGCTGTTTTTGCTTTTTTCCATGCTGACGCCGCTGCCCTGGCTCGAGCGCTGCCCGACGTACAAGGACCAGCTCAACCAGCTCAAGGACAAGGACATCGCGACCTATGGCTTTCTCGGCTACCCCTGCCTGCAGGCGGCTGACATCCTGGCCTATAAGGCCGATTTTGTCCCGGTCGGCGAAGACCAGCTGCCTCACCTGGAGCTGACGCGGGAAATCGCCCGCCGCTTCAACTTCCTGTACGGGCAGGTCTTCCCCGAGCCCCAGCCGCTGTTGACCCAATCGCGCGTGCTGCCGGGCACCGACGGGCGCAAGATGTCTAAAAGCTACAACAACACCATCTCGTTTGCAGACCCGCCGGACGTGGTCCGCAAGAAAGTCATGAGCATGGTGACGGATCCGGCCCGTATCCGCAAAAACGACCCTGGCCACCCGGAGGTCTGTTCGGTCTACGCCTTCCACAAAGTCTTCAGCCCGGACGAGGTTGACGACATCGGCGAACAGTGCCGGGCCGGAACGATCGGCTGCGTCGCCTGCAAAAAGAAGCTGCAGGAACGGCTGCTGGCTTTCCACGAGCCGATCCACAACAAGCGGACACGCCTGCTGCAGGATAAAAGCGGCCTGAAAGCGCTGATCGCCGAGGGTTCGGCCAAGGCGCGGACCAAGGCGGCCGCGACACTGGCCGAGACGCGCCGGGCGATGAATCTGGGCACCTGACATGGCCGCATCAGCGGAAATTCGTCCGCCAGAACTGAAAATAAGCCAGTTCGAAGGCCCGCTCGACTTGCTGATCCACCTGATCGAAAAAAACAAGGTGGACATTTACGATATCCCGATCGCCGAGATCACCGACCAGTACTTGACCTACCTGGACGGACTCGACGAGCTGGACATGGACCTGGCCAGCGATTTTTTGCTGATGGCCTCGACGCTCCTGCACATCAAGTCGCGCCTTCTGCTGCCGGGCCGCAGCCAGTCCGAGACGCCAGACGAAGCCGACCCGCGGGAGGAGCTGGTTCTGAAGCTGCTCGAATACCGGCGCTGCAAAACGCTGGCGGCCGAACTCAAGACACGGCACGAGCGCTACCGGGAAGCCCGCCTCAAGTTGCCGGAGCCGCCCGGACGGCTTGGCTTGAACCTGCTGGCCGAACCCGGCCGGCTCAACTGGGACCTGTTCCTGGAAGCCTGCCAGCACCTGGCCCGCCAGAACCGCAGCCGGTACCAGGACCAGCGCGAGAAGATGACCCATATCCTCAAGCGCGACAAGGTCTCGCTCAAAGAAACGATGCGCCAGATCGTTTTGGCGATCGTCAAGAAAACGCGTGTATTTTTCAACGAGCTGTTTCCGGACCGCCTGACGACACGTACGGAGCGGGTGACGGCTTTTCTGGC
>JAAZFW010000335.1 GCA_012511525.1 Clostridiaceae bacterium | reverse complement strand
CTTTCACGATGCTGTAGGCCAGCTCGCCGGCCAGATGGGTGTCTTCGCCAAAGGTCTCTTCGGTTCTGCCCCAGCGCGGATCCCGGGCGATCTCAAGAACAGGGGAAAAGGTCAGATGAATGCCCCGGGCCCGCATCTCGGCGGCAATCACCGCACCTGCCTGGCGAACCAGGTCGCGGTTAAACGTCGCGGCCATGGCGATCATCTGCGGCAGGATCGTGTTGCCGGCTCCGCCGGCGCCGTGCAGGCCTTCCTCGGAGATCAGGACGGGTATGCCCAGGCGCGTATTTTCGCGGCAGTAGCGCTGGATCTCGTTCGCGAGGGCAGCGTTGTGGGGAACAAGGTCGTGGATACAGCCGATCCCCTCAGATCCGACAATCGCGCGCAGTTTTTCCGGATCCGCCCGCGTCTTGTCTGTGCAGCGCCGCGTGACCGGGTCGCGATCCGACACCAGATTGGCACCGTCAACCATGTCGGTCTGCCTGACTTTTTCCCGGATCGTCATGCGTCCGAGCAGATCTGAGAGCCGTTCCTCGATTGGCAGCGTGGCATCCTGGTAAGGTTTCATAGGCATCTCCTTATAAAACGGGTGCGTAGATCAAATCCGGCACCGGGTTCTTGTGTTCGTCCGTGAAGCGAAACGAGAATCCGAGTTCGCGTCCGGAAAAAGGCTTGGGGTGGTTTTGCGCCACCTTGATCAGCAGGCTGTTCTTCCCTTTTCTCAGATGCACAGGCGTATCGAGAACCTGGCGCAGGACGATCGCGCGCGACGAAAAGACAACCTGCTCGTTGAGCCAGATCCGGATTTCATTGTCGCCGGAGCATTCGATGTATGCCTCAAGGTCCCGGTCCGCGAAGACCGAACAGGCTGCATATGCGACCGGGCGCGGACCGTCTTCGATCTTCTCGCGCCAGCAATACACGTAGCCCATCGCGTTGAACTCGTCGTGGTAGCGCCGGAACCAGCGCAAGGCCCCGTAAAACGGGCGGAGCGGGAACGGCTCGACGGGCGTCTCGGTCTCGATCCCATCGGTATACGTGAAGTCCCCCAGGATCTGAAAGCGCGAGGCAAACCCGCTGCCGAACGCAAAGGGGAACGTCCGGGTCGAAGATCCCGCACGCAAGGTGAACGCGGCCTGGTGCCGGACCGGCAGATAGTCGGAAACCGGTCTCAGTTTGGCCCGGTGCACCACGAAACGGCCGCGCCGCTCGGGTTCCAGCAGGTATCCGGTCCAGCCATCCGGGACCGTGATGCCGATTTTCGCCCTGGGATCTAAAGCGCTGCTTTGCGTCACCAGGTGTGCGGTGACTGTCCCGTTGCTGCGCCAATTGCAGTCGCAGCAAAATGCTGTCTCAGCAGGTCCGCCCGCCGGCAGACGCACCGTGTAGGTACGCAGGTCCAGGGAAAAGGCATCCGACCCGTGCAGATGCTCGACCGTCAGCTGCCCGTCTGTGTCTGTTCGAAGCCGTGTTTCGCAGTACGCGCCCGTTTCGTAATCGTAGCTGGTGCCGTCGTCGTCGTAGAGCACGAAGCGGCCCTCGGCACCCGGATATACACAGACGGTGATGTCTTGCGGGATGTCCCCTGCATTTTTGACAGGCTTTTCATGGATCGGGACGATGCCGCCGGCCCGGACAAAGACCGGGATCCGGCTTAAAGGCGCAAGGGCGTCGATATATTGTCCGCCCTCAATGCGCGCGCCGCTGTAGAAATCGTACCAGATCCCCTTGGGCAGGTAGACACGCCGGATCCGTTCGCCTTCCCGTACGACCGGTGCAACCAGGAGCGAAGGCCCGAACATGTATTGCGTGATTTCCGCCACAGCGTCAGGGTCATCGGCAAAATCCAGGGCCATCGCCCGGACGACCGGCCGGCCGAAGCGAACCGCTTGCCAGATGCAGCTGTACAGGTAGGGCAGCAGCGTGTACCGGAGCAGGATCGTGTCCTTGATGATGTGTTCCGCTTCCGGGCCAAAGGACCACGGTTCGTTGTCCGGACGGGTACCGTGGGTGCGAAACAAGGTGCAGAACACGCCCCATTGCAGCCAGCGGATATACAGCTCCGGGGAAAAGCCGTTCAGGGTGATGAAGCCGCCGATGTCCGTGCACCAGTAGAGCTGGCCGGACAGCGCGACCGTCTGTCCCTGGACGACCTGGTCGGCCAAAACCTCGAAGGCAGCCTCGATGTCGTTTGACCAGTGCGCGGTGCCGTACTGCTGGATCCCTGCCGACAGCGCGCGGCCCAGGATGAACAGCCGCTCGTTCGAATCGCGGCGCTGCCCCTCGTACAGGGCCTTGCTCCAGTTCAGGGCATAGCTGTTGTGGGCCCGTTCACGTGATCCGACGCTGGTGACGGTCTCGGGGTGATCGACCTCCGGCTCGCCCATGTCGGTCCAGTAGCCGCGGACACCGTCGTCAAAAAGCGGTCGGATCTCGTGGTCCCACCAATAGGCGCGGGCTGTTTCACTGCTAAAATCGTACGTCGGACGGCAGGAATCCGGCACCTGGGTAAGATAGCCCAGAGAAGAAAGCCTGGCATATTCACGTGAGCTCCGGTCGATGAACGGGTGCTG
>JAAZFW010000334.1 GCA_012511525.1 Clostridiaceae bacterium | reverse complement strand
GCGACCAGGCAGAGCAGGATAAAGGGGACGGTGACCCGCATCAGGTAGAGGAACTTGCCCCGGCCGGGCCGGTATTTCATCTTGTCGATGAAGATGCCGAAGATCGGGTCGTTGATCGTGTTCCAGATGTTGAACCAGAAATAGATCAGTCCGACATACATCGGATCGAGGTGGATGACGTCCGTGTACAGCTTGATGTAGACGTTGTGGATCAAAACGCTGCTCAGCGACGCGGCCGGGGCCGGCAGGGCCAGGAGGAATTTCTCCTTGAAAGACAAGCCCTCCGGGCTGAACCGGTACTGGCTTTTCAGCTTGCCCAGGACGCCCATATCAGCTTGGTCCCGGCCAGCAGACCGTCACGTGGCGCCGGCCGCCCTGGCGTGGGATATGCAAAAACCCCCAGTTGCCATGGCTTTCAGCCTGGTAAGGCCCGTCGGCCGTGACGGTCCAGGCATGGCCAGGCAGGTAGACGCGGGTTGGTGCCAGACCGCCTGCCTCGTCCCAGTCCATCTTGAAGGTTCCGGCCTGGCGGTCGAAGCAGGCGCGCAGCAGCTGTCCGCAGACCACCTGGGCGCGCGGCCGTCTCAACCGCTCCAGAACAGGCGCCTCGCGCAAGCGCTTTTCATAGCACCAATAGGTCTGGCCCCACAAGTTGGCTTCAAACAAGTCGAGCAGGTGGTCGATATGCTCGAGGCCGTCTGCGTTCATGCCATGTGCGCCCCATTCGCCGACCAGGACCGGCATCTGCAGGTGTTCCTGGGTCCGGCGGTGCGCGCCGAAGATGACGTCGACCCGCTTATCGCTGGCCATGACGATCGCCTCGGTGTCGACGACCAAATCGTAGCCGTGCGGCGAGTAGAGCTGTTGCGGATCGCATCGTCCTGCCGCATCCCGGATCGGTTCGGCCTGGCAGGTGACGCCCATGTTGGAAAAATAGCTGTTTTCACGAAACAAGATGCCCTGGCTGTCGACAGCGCGAATGGCCGCGGCCATCTTGTTGTAGAACCGATCCAGGTCGCCCCGGTCAAAGCCCGCGACCAGGGGCTCGGCCGCTTCGGCCAGCCGCCGGTAGAACGATGGGTCCTCCAGGTAGGCCAGCGCCTTGAATTTTTCAGCCGGATCGGCAAAAACAGCCAGCATGTCGTCGAGGGTCAGGTCGGGTCCGCCCCGGCCCCGGATTTCTTGGGCAAAGGCCCCCAGCAGCGCGCCGAAGACCTGCGGGCCGCCCGATCCCGGGTAGGGCTCGTTGAGGACATCGTAGCCGAGTATAGCGGGGTGCGACGCAAACCGGCGGGATATGTGCTGCCAGAGCGCGGCGTAGTGGTCCTGCAGCCCGATGCCGTCCGGAGCCGGGCTGTTGGCCCAGAAATGGTCGAAAGCTCTTTGGACGGCCGCGCTGGACAGGTAGGCGTCGCTCCAGAGCGCTTCTGGCGCGTGGGGCAAACCGTCGGTGAGCGTCGCCCAATCCGGCGCTCCGTCGCTAAACGACGCGCCGTACAAGTCCTGGTGCATATCGAGGAAGGCATAGAGCCCGTAGCGTTCGCACAGGTCGAGCATCCGGCCGATCCAGTCGAAGTAAGCTTCGTCGTAGCGTCCCGGCTGCGGCTCGGCCGCGTCCCAGATTAGGCCCAGGCGGACGACGTTGAAGCCCCAGGCGGCAAAATCGGCAAAGTCCCGCTCCGTCCAGGGCCCGATGTATTGCCGACCGCCCGGCGTGTCCTCGCCCTTGAACACGAGGTTGATCCCGTTTAGCAGAACATGGCGTCCGCCGGCGTCGACCAGGCGATCGTGCGTGACCTGTATCCGTTCCATGTGGCCTCCGTTTTATTGTGCCCGCTCAAGCAGATCAAGGTCCAGGACCGGCAGCGCCGGATCGTCCGGGATGAGAAAAGTGCGGATCTGGCAGGGGCCGAAGGCGGCTGTCCACTGCCGCTCCATCTGCGGCAGGCGGAGCGAAGCGTCTGTTGCCGTACCGGCGCATTCCGCACAGCGCAAAACCAGGCCGCTGCCGTCTTCGGCGCGTTTCAGGACAGTCATGACGACCTGCTCGCTACCGATGTCTAGGCTGCTGCCGCTCTGGGCCAGCGGGCCCTTGTGGTACGTCTCGTAAACCAGCGGGAAATGGCTGTTCAGCTGACGGGCTTTGCGGACCGCCCAGGCTGGGCTCCAGTCGCTGCCGTGCGGGCAGACGGCAATGCGCAGGGAACTTTCGCCCTGCTCCATGTAGCGGCTTTGCCCGTCGCGCTCGCCGTAATGGTCGGCAAAGGCAGCGCCGCGCAGCAAGGTCAAACGGATCGTGTTGTCCAGGACATCGCAGGCGTAGGTGGAGTCGTTAATCAAGGTGACGCCGCCTGTCTCGTCATGCGCGTCGACCCACTGCTGGATCGGCTTCTCTTTGCCGTCCATGGGCCGCTCGATATAGCCGTAGGGAATTTCGGCGCATGTTTTGCCGTTTTCCAGTGCCAGGGGGAACTCCAGCTTAAGCATGCGGTGATGCTCCTGCCAGAAGACCCGGATCCGGAGCTCAATGTCCGGCCGGTCGGCGTACAGGAAGACATCCTGCTCGAGCCGGGATTGGCCCCAGAACGATGTCACGCGTACCGCGACGCGCACCGGACCCTGCTCCAGCATCGTGAGGCGACCCTGGCCGAAGCGGCCGATCACGTCCCGGTATTCGCTCAGGCCGTGGCCCCAGGTGTCGCTGTGGGTCTCGTCGATCACCAGGCCGGCTGCCGCCAGGCCATTCAGCCGTTCCCGACCGCTTTGCTTGTCGAACAAGCTCGAGATGCCGCTGCCGTCGGGAGACAGCCGCAGTGCGACGAAGCGGTTTTCCAGCCGGGTGCCGTCATCCGACACCGTCAGCGGCGCAGCGGGCGGGCTGCCGGGGCGTGTTTCCTTATGCAGCCAGTACGTGGCGTAGCCAAGAGCCGGCAGCTCGGCCATAAACAGCGTGTTGAAGCGGCCGGTCTTGCCGTTCGTGATCGTGCTGCGCACCTGCTGGATAGCCTGGGGATGTCCGTCGGCATCCGTGACGGCCACAAGGTCGTACGGATCTTCGTCCCTGTTTTCCGGACGGACAACGGCATGCAGGTCGCCGCAGGCCTCGACCGGCACGGTCACCGGGAAGGAGAGCGGGTTGAACAGCACGACCGGCGTCCCCTTGCCGGCCAGACCCCACAGCTTCCAGTCGGCCTCCTTGGAGCGGGGCAGCTGGTCGTCTCCCAGCGTGTCGATCTGCCAGGCGATGCGCTGCACCGCCTGGTTCTGGATTTCCGCCGCGGTCTGCAGGGCGTAGCCATAACTTTCGGCGGCGTCGTCGTAAGCCTCGGGCAGGCTGCAGCCGGCCAGGATGTCGTGGAACTGGTTGAACAGCACCCGGTGCCAGGCTTGCTGCAGACGGGCGGTCTGGGGCTTGGTGCCCAGCAGGACGTGGGAGAGCGTGTCCAGACGCTCGCCGGCCAGTAGGCGCTGCTCGGCGCGGCGGTTTAGCTGCTTGACCTTGAGCATCGCGCTGTAGCAGCCGATCGCGTGGTACTGCAGGTCTTCCCGGACGACCTGCAGGCGGCCGGCATGCGCCAT
>JAAZFW010000333.1 GCA_012511525.1 Clostridiaceae bacterium | reverse complement strand
TGGAAAAGTTGCCCTCATCACCGGCGGGGCCGGCAACATCGGCCGTCACACCGCCTTGCGGCTCGCAGCCGATGGCGCCGCGATCGCGGTCTGTGACATCAATCTGGACCGGGCGCGGGCCGTTGCAGACGAGATTATCGCCCGGGGCGGCTCCGCCCTGGCCCTGGCCGTCGATGTCCAGAACCCGCAGGCCGTCAACGCGGCCGTCGACCAAGCTGAGCAGAGCCTGGGCCGGGTCGACATCCTGGTCCATGCGGCCGGCGGCAGTGCCCGTGACAAGATGCGCAACCTGACCGAACAGACCGATGAGGTGATCCAGGATATCATCGGCGTCAACCTGATGGGCGGTATCTATTTCGCCCGCGCCGCGGCCCGCAGCATGTTGAGGCGCGGCGAAGGCGGGCGCATCATTTTGGTCGCCTCGATCGTCGCCCTCAACGGCACCAAGGGCTGCGTCGAATACGGCGCCTCCAAGGGCGGGCTGCTCGGCATGTCCAAGTCGCTGGCCGTCGAACTGGGCAAAGACCAAATCACGGTCAACTGCGTCTCGCCGGGCCTGGTACAGCGTGACGACAAGGACGTCAGCCACACCAACTACATCGGCCGAAACGGCAACGCCGCCGAAGTCGCCGACCTGATCGCTTATCTGGCTGCGCCCGAAGCCTCGTTCATCACCGGTCAGAATTTCGTGATCGACGGCGGCCGCAGCCTGGGTTTGAAAGGAAGTTACTGACATGAAAGCCATCCTCGTCGATCCCGCCAAAAACCTGGTCTGGTCGGACGTGCCCGACCCGGTCATTAAAGCTGACGAAGTCCTGGTCGACATCCACGCCGCGGCCCTGAACCGCGCCGACCTGCTGCAGCGCCAGGGCAAGTACCCGCCGCCGCCCGGCTGGCCGGAATGGATGGGCCTGGAAGTGTCCGGGGTCATCGCGGATATCGGGCCGGAGGCGGCCCAGAACAGCACCTGGCAGATCGGGGACGCCGTTTGCGCCCTTTTGGGCGGCGGCGGCTACGCGCAGCGGGTCGCGGTGCGCTACGATCTTCTGATGCCGATTCCCCGCGGCCTGACCTTCGCTGAGGCGGCCGCCCTGCCGGAAGCCTTTGCCACCTCCTATCTCAATTTATTTATTGAGGGGCACCTGCAAGCCGGGCAGACCGCCTTTATCCCGGCCGGCGCCAGCGGACTGGCCAGCGTCGCGATCCCCCTGGCCAAGGCGTTCGGCGCCCGGGTGATCACCTCGGTTCTGTCCGAGCCAATCGCAGCTTCGATCCGCCATCTCAACGCGGATATCGTGATCAACAGCGCCAGCGAGGATCCCGTCGCCGTGCTCGGCCGTGAGTTTGTGGCCGGGCGGCCGATCCATGTTGCCATGGACTGCCTGGGCGGCGCGGCCTTGGGCCAGAGCCTGCCCTTCATGGCCCACGGCGGAACCTGGATCCTGATCTCCACCCTGGCCGGCACCACCACCGAAGTCCCCCTGCGCGACCTGCTGACCAAGGGCATTCACCTGGTCGGCAGCATGCTGCGCAACCGGACGCCGGAGATGAAGGCACGGATC
>JAAZFW010000033.1 GCA_012511525.1 Clostridiaceae bacterium | reverse complement strand
TTTTTAATGGAAGAAAGGGATGAAAAATGAAAAACACGGCATTTCCCATTCACACAGACAATGAAGCGCGTCTGCCCTACTTTGTATTCAGCATCGGGCTCGACTATGCGCAGGAACATATTATCCGAACAGCCGGTTATCCGTGCTACTTGTGGGTGCAGACCCGCCAGGGTTCGGGACGCTTGGTTCTCGGCGAACAGGAATTTCTCGTCGGCGAAGGTCAGGGCATGTTCCTGATGCCCAACGAAGCCCATGAATATTACGCAGAGACAGACGAATGGCTTGTCGACTGGATCGGCCTGACCGGTACGGGGGTCGGCGAATTTCTCGAGCAGACAGCCGGCATGGCGCACTCCGGGGTCTACTATGTCACGCAAGCTGAACCGCTGCGCCAGACACTCGAACAGATGCTGGCCGTCGAGCAAACCCAGAACCCGCTGCGCAACCTCGACTTGTCGGCGCTGACTTACACGCTGCTTGTCCAGATGCACCAGCTGGTCTCAACTTCAAACACCAACAGCGTCGCCACCCGGTTCAACCGTCTGACCCCGGTGCTTGCGTACATTGACGAGCATTATGCGGAAGCGATCACCCTTAAGGATCTCTCCGATTTGCTCGGGGTCACGCCCCAGCACCTCTGCACGCTGTTCCGCAAGATCATGAGCACACGCATTTTCGAGTACATCAACCTGGTCCGGATCAAGAAGAGCAAGGAGTTTTTGCTCGATCAGACCAGTTTGCCGATCCGCGATGTCGCCCATGCCAATGGTTTCGAGGATGTCAGCTACTTCTGCTATATCTTCAAGCGGGTCGAAAAGATCACGCCGGGTGATTTCCGCAAGCTCTATGTCCGCACCTGACGGTAACACCCCCGTTAAAAAAACCCCCTGTTCCTTTCGGAACAGGGGGTTTTTTCGTCTGACGGGTGCGGATTATTTCTGTCCAAGGTGGCCGGGATCGGCCAAAGCCGCCTGGGCTGCGGCCAGCCGGGCGATCGGAACGCGGAACGGCGAGCAGGACACGTAGGCGAAACCAAGCTCGTGGCAAAACGCGATCGAAGCCGGGTCGCCGCCGTGCTCGCCGCAGATGCCCAGCTTGATGTCCGGGCGGGTTTCGCGGCCGAGCTCCGAGGCGATGCGCATCAGCTTGCCGACACCGGCCAGGTCGAGGCGGGCCGTCGGGTCGCTCTCAAAGATCTTCTTGCTGTAGTAGGCGTCCAGGATCTTGCCGGCGTCATCCCGGGACAGCCCGTAGGTCATCTGGGTCAGGTCGTTGGTTCCAAAGCTGAAGAAGGCCGCTTCGCGGGCGATGTCGTCAGCCGTCAGGGCGGCGCGCGGGATTTCGATCATCGTCCCGACCAGGTAGGTCAGCGCTTTGCCGGACTCCTTGATGATCGCGTCGGCCGTCTTCGTGATCACCGACTTGACATAACGCAATTCGGCGACATCGCAGGTCAGCGGAACCATGATCTCGGGGATGACAGACATGCCATTCTTGTTGACGGCCAACGCCGCTTCGATGATCGCCCGGGTCTGGATCTCGGCAATTTCCGGATAGGTGACGGCCAGGCGGCAACCGCGGTGTCCCATCATCGGGTTGAGCTCATGCAGGCTGCGGATGATTTCTTTAAGCGCGTCGGCCGACATTTTCAGCTCAGCGGCCAGCTCCTGGATTTCCGCATCTTCGGTTGGCAGGAATTCGTGCAGCGGCGGATCGAGCAGACGGATCGTCACCGGTTTGCCGCGCATGACCTCGAACAGGCCGATGAAATCCTGGCGCTGCATCGGCAGGATCTTCTCCAGGGCCGCGCGGCGCTTTTCCTCGTCCTTGGCCACGATCATCTGCCGGAACGCAAAGATGCGGTCGGATTCGAAGAACATGTGCTCGGTGCGGCACAGACCAATGCCTTCGGCGCCCAGCTCGACGGCCTTGGCCGCGTCGCGGATCGTATCGGCGTTGGTCCTGATCTTGAGGGTGCGGAACTCGTCCGCCCATTCCATGATCGTGGCGAAATCGCCGGACAATTTGGCTTCGACCGTAGCGATCGTTCCGCTGTAGACCTGGCCGGTCGACCCGTCGAGCGAAAGGGAATCACCTTCGGCAAAACGCTGCCCGTCACGGGTCTGGAACATTTTTTCCTTTTCGTTGATCACCAGGTCCGAGCATCCGGACACGCAGCATTTGCCCATACCGCGCGCCACGACAGCGGCGTGAGAAGTCATGCCGCCGCGTCCTGTCAGGATGCCCTGCGCCACGTTCATGCCCTGGATGTCCTCAGGAGACGTCTCGAGTCGGACCAGGATAACTTTTTCGCCGCGCTCGCTGGCCAGCGTCGCGTCCTCGGCGTCGAAATAGATCCGGCCGCTCGCGGCTCCAGGCGAGGCCGGCAGTCCGCGCGTGATCGGCTTGGCCGCCTTGAGCGCGGACGGTTCGAAGGTCGGATGCAGCAGGGCATCGAGCTGCTTGGGATCGATTTTTAGCAACGCTTCCTGCTTGGTGTTCATGCCTTCGCGCACCAGGTCGACGGCGATCTTCATCGCCGCGGCTGCCGTGCGCTTGCCGCTGCGGGTCTGGAGCATGAACAAGCGGCCGCGCTCGATCGTGAACTCCATGTCCTGCATGTCCTTGTAATGCTGTTCGAGCGTGTGGGCGATGTCGCAAAACTGCTGGTAGACATCGGGCATGACATCCTTGAGCTGGTCGATGGTCTGCGGTGTGCGGATGCCGGCGACGACATCCTCGCCCTGGGCGTTCATCAGGAACTCGCCGTAAAGCTTGTTTTCGCCCGTTGACGGGTTGCGGGTAAACGCGACGCCTGTGCCCGAGGTGTTGCCCATGTTGCCATAGACCATCTCCTGCACGTTGACCGCGGTGCCCCAGCTGCCGGGAATATCGTTCATGCGCCGGTAGATGATGGCCCGTTCGTTGTTCCAGGAACGGAAAACGGCCTTGACCGCCTCAATCAGCTGCACACGCGGTTCCTGGGGGAATTCTGTCCCCTTGGCATCCAGGTAGATCTTCTTGAAACGGCTGACCACCTGTTTCATGGCATCCGCATCCAGATCCGTGTCCAGCGCGGCATGACGCTCGTGCTTGACATTGTCGAGCACAGCCTCGAAACGGCTCTTGGGGATCTCCATGACAACGTCGCTGAACATGGCGATGAAACGGCGGTAGCTGTCATAGGCAAAGCGCTCGTTGCCGGTCAGGCGGACCAGGCCTTCGACGACTTTGTCGTTCAGGCCCAGGTTGAGGATGGTGTCCATCATGCCGGGCATCGATGCCCGCGCACCGGAACGGACGGAAACCAGCAGGGGATCGGCCGGATTGCCGAACGTCTTGCCGATCAGGCCTTCGGCCTTGGCCAGCGTCGCGAATATTTCAGCCTCGATGTCCGGGGCGATCATCTGGCCGTCATCGTAATAGCGGGTGCAGGCTTCCGTCGAGACGGTGAAGCCGCGCGGAACCGGCAGGCCCAGGCCGGTCATTTCCGCCAGGTTGGCGCCCTTGCCGCCGAGCAGATTGCGCATTTTGGCGTTTCCTTCAGAAAACATGTAAACATATTTGGGCATCGCGTATTCCTCCTTTATCAATTCAGCCCGCCCTGCGGGCCGATCAGCAGTTTATACCGTGAACTTGTCGGCAAAATAGCCGTCCAGCTCGTCGATGGGCAGGCGAACCTGGGCCATGCTGTCGCGTTCGCGAACGGTCACGCAGCGGTCGTTCAGGCTGTCGAAATCGAACGTGACGCAATAGGGCGTGCCGATCTCGTCCTGGCGGCGGTAGCGTTTCCCGATCGACTGGCGGTCGTCGTACTCGCACATCCACTTCTTGCTCAGGTGGCGGTAAAGCGGTTCCGCTTCCGCGGAGAGCTTGGCCGAAAGCGGCAGCACGGCAATCTTGATCGGCGCCAGGCAGGGGGCCAGGCGCAGGACAGTCCGCGTGTCGTTATCGCCGACAGCTTCCTCATCGTAGGCACTGCACAAAAACGCCAGGGCAACGCGATCGGCACCCAGCGAGGGTTCGATGACGTAAGGGACGTACTTCTGGTTGGTCGCAGGATCAAAATAGCTGAGGTCTTCGCGGGAGTGCTCCATGTGCTGCTTGAGGTCGTAGTCGGTGCGGTCGGCAAGGCCCCAGAGCTCACCCCAGCCAAACGGGAACAAAAACTCGAAATCGGTCGTCGCCCGTGAATAGAAGGCCAGTTCCTCGGCCGCGTGGTCGCGGGTGCGCAGCTCATCCGGTTTCAGCCCCAGATCCAGCAGCCATTGGTAACAGAAATCACGCCAGTAGGCAAACCACTCGAGGTCGGTGCCCGGCTCACAGAAAAACTCCAGTTCCATCTGCTCGAATTCCCGTGTTCGGAACGTGAAATTGCCCGGCGTGATCTCGTTGCGGAACGCCTTGCCGATCTGGCAGACGCCGAAGGGAATCTTGCGCCGGGTCGTCCGCTGGATGCTGCGGAAGTTGACAAAGATACCCTGGGCCGTTTCAGGGCGCAGGAAAAGCTCCGCTTTGCTGTCTTCCGTGACACCCTGGAAGGTCTTGAACATCAGGTTGAACTGGCGAACATCGGTGAAATCGTGCGCGCCGCAGGACGGGCAGGCGATCTTGCGCGCCCGGATGGTATCGAGCAGCTGCTCGTTGCTCCAGCCGCTGACGTTAACCTCTTCCTGCCGGGCCTGGGCGTCGTCCTCGACCAGCTTGTCCGCCCGGTAGCGTGTTTTACACGCCCGGCAGTCGATGAGCGGGTCGCTGAACCCGCCGACATGTCCGGAGGCAACCCAGACGCGCGGATTCATCAGGATCGCGCAGTCGACACCGACATTGTAGGGATTTTCCTGGACGAACCGCTGCCACCAGGCCGCCTTGACGTTGTTCTTGAATAAAACGCCCAGCGGGCCGTAATCCCACGAATTGGCCAGCCCGCCGTATATTTCCGAACCGGGAAAGATAAAGCCGCGGTTTTTGGCCAGGGCGACGATCTTGTCCATGGTTTTTTCAACAGGCATCAGTCGTCGTCCTCCTGGTCTGCTGCATCCGCCGTTTCTTCCCCGGCCGCCGCTTCGCCAAGCTCTTCCTCAACAAGGACATCCTCATCGTCCAGCTCCGCGGCATTGTCCAGGATCCGCTCGGAGATCAGGACGGCATCTGACTCGTCCTCAGCTTCGTTAAGCACGCTGCCGGCCCGTTCGAGTTCGTCTTTGACGGCATCGGCCAGGCTCGCCTGGGCAGCGGCATTCCGGGCGGCCAGGCGGGCGGCCTCAACCTCTGGCCGCAGCGGGATATACACCGAGACCTGCCCGCGCACGCAGGCGACGCGGTTGGAGCCCAGCTCTTCGCAGGCGACCGTCACCAGGTTGGGGGAGTCGGAACGCATCAGCGGCATGGCGCCGTCGACCAGCTGGCGGGCGCGCTTGGCGACCAGGATAGCCAGGGTATAGCGGTTTTCAACTTTGGGAAGCAACCTCTCGAGGGGTGGTTTGACCAACATGCAATAGTTCCTCCTTGTATCGTGGCTCAGCGAGCCAGTATCGTCTCTTCGATTCCCGCCAGGCGAGCATAGCGGCAATGTTCGGCATCGATGATTGCCAGGATCTGCCTGGCCGTTTCGGCCAGGTCGTCGTTGACGACGACGTATTGGAAACAGCTGGCCATGTTCACCTCTTCACGCGCCTTCGCCAGACGCTTTTGCATCACTTCGGCTGTTTCTGTGCCACGTTTGCTGAGGCGGCGTTCCAGCTCAGTCAACGAGGGCGGCAGCAGGCACAAGGTCACGCAGTCCGGATAATTCTCCATAACAGCCAGCGATCCCGGTACCGTGATGTCCAGCAGCACATCGGTTCCGGCCGCAACCAGCTGCTGCAGCGGCTTGAGCGGGGTGCCGTAGAAATGGTCGCAATAAATATCGTGCTCCAGGATCTCGCCGGCTTCCAGCATGCGCCTGAAGGATTCGCGGTCGCTGAAATAATAGTCGACGCCGTGCTGTTCGCCGGGGCGGGGTGACCGTGTGGTCACCGAAATGGAATGGGCCATGCCGGGCCGCCGGCGCAGGACTTCGCGGATGATCGTGCCCTTGCCGACCCCTGACGGGCCCGATACACAGATCAGAAGGCCATGTGCCGCTGACGGAGCGGTCATATCTCCTCCTCCTTTTCCTGGCGCGACCAGGCCTGTTCCAGTTCCTCGACCGAAGAGGCGGATAAGATCAGATGATCGCTGTCCATGACCAGGACCGCGCGGGTTTTTCGTCCGGAAGTCGCGTCAATCAGGCTGCCCCGGTCCCGCGCATCCTGAACCAGGCGCCGAACCGGAGATGAATCCGGACTGACGATCGCGATGATGCGGCTTACGGAAACCAGGTTGCCAAACCCGATCCTGAGGAAATTCACGTGACTGGTACGCTCCTTTTTTCCTGCTTGGGCATGCCTATTCCAGGTTCTGGACCTGTTCCCGGATTTTTTCGACTTCGCTTTTCATGGTCACAACATCCTGAACCAGGTTCAGGTCATTGGCTTTCGAACCAATGGTGTTGATTTCGCGGTTGATCTCCTGGACCAAAAAATCCAGTTTCTTGCCAACCGGCTCGTCGAGGCCTATGCCCTCCTGCAACTGCTTCAAATGGCTCTGCAGCCGGACCAGCTCTTCGTCGATCGCGCATTTGTCGGCATACATGGCAATTTCCACAGCCAGACGCTCCTCACTGACCAGGCTGGAGGCCTGGTCGCCGAACAGCTCCTGAACGCGATCGGTCAGCCGCTGACGGTACGCCGTCACGACCTGCGGCGCCCGGGCGGCGACGCCCTGGCGCATGGTCTCGAGCCGCTGCGCACGCTCGCGGATGTCATCGGCCATGCGGGCGCCTTCCAGGGCGCGCATCTTGCACAACCCGTCCAGCGCCTGGTTCAGCGCATGCTCCAGCAGGGCCTGCACCTCGTCCATCGGCACGACGCCCGGCTCGACCTGAAGCACATCATTAAAACGGGCGATCAGGCCGGCATTCAACCCATCAGGCATGTTTTCCCGGCTGGCCATCTCACGTAGAGCCAGGGCGTAGGCATGGACCAAACCGGCGTCGTAGCGCACCTGGCTGGCCTGGGCGCTCCGATCCTCATACGTGATATACAGGTCAAGCTTGCCCCGCGCCACACGGCTGGCGACCATTTCGCGCACCCGGTTTTCCAGCGCGGCGAATAAACGCGGCATTCTGATCTGAATATCGCAATACCTGTTGTTAACCGACTTGATCTCGACGATCAGGCGGCGTTCTGCTCCGGCCGCTTCGCCGCGGCCATATCCGGTCATACTGGCACTCATTTTACGCCACATTGCCTTTCTGAGACATTTGCAGTCTATTGATTATATATCATGGTCACGCCCAGCGCAACAAAAATGTTACAACAACGCCCGTTTCCGGCGCCGTCAGACCAGGTCGTCCAGGCGCAATGGCCTGAAATTCAGGTAATCGGCGGCAACCAGCCTGTAGGCGCGCGCGCCCGGGATTTCCGGCACGGCCGGTTCCCGCACGGCGCCGTGGATATGGCCGTACACACATAGGCCGGCTTCGTGTCGGCTCAGCAATTCGGTAAACAAGGTTGGCTGTCCGGTCCGCCCGAACGGCGGATAATGCAGGCAAACGATGCGCCGCAGCGCCGATCCGTCCGTTTTGACGGCCGCTTCGAGGGACAACTGCAGGCGGCCGGCTTCACGCAGATAGATTTTCTCGTCTTCAGGCTGGAACTCCGGATCTTCCGGCACCAGCCAGCCACGCGTTCCGCAGACTTGGATGTCCGGTCCGACGGCAAAGCTGTTGTTGCGCATAAAGGTGAGCGATTCCAGTGCCATTTCGCGGCAGAAACGCTCGATTTTTGCCAGGGATGTCCACCAGTAGTCGTGATTGCCGCGGGACAGGATTTTTCGCCCCGGCAGGCGATCCAGGTAGCTGAGGTCCGGCAAAGCCTCCTCCAGCGTCATGGCCCAGGATATGTCACCCGGGATCAGGACGGTGTCGCCCGGGGCGACCGCCTCCTGCCAGCGCTCGGCCAGAAGCTGCTCGTGACCCTCCCAGCGCGTGCCGAACACCGACATGGGCTTGCTGACGCCAAACCCCAGGTGCAGATCGGCTATTGCGAAAACGGCCATATCGTCAGGTCTCCTCATTCGAATGAAAATGCTTATATACAGCGGCAGCGGCGGCAGCCCCGAGACCCTTGACGGCCTGCAAGTCCGGCAAAGCGGCCTGGGAAACCTGCTTGATTGTGGCGAAGTGCTTCAGCAGCAGCCGCCGGCGAGCCGGTCCGACTCCGGGAATAGCCTCCAGGGAAAAACGGGTTTGCCGCTTCTGGTGGAGCTGGGACTGGTAACGGCCGGCGAAACGGTGTGCCTCGTCCTGGATCGCGGTCAACAGGCGCAGCAGGGCGAGCCGTTCACCGGCGTCCAGTTCCGCACCCGTCTCCTCCCTCGCTCTGTCGGCCAGCTGAAGCGGAGCGCCGTCCGGCAAGGTCCTTAGTCCGATGATCCGGCCCGACAATGTCACCAGGCCCCGCGTGCGGTGCCGGTCATCTTTGACCATGCCGGCGACCGGAACGCCAAGCTTTTGGTCCTCCAGCACCTGGGCCAGGGCGCGAACCTGGCCGATGCCGCCGTCTGCCAGGATCAGGTCCGGCAGCGCCCCGAACTTTGGATCGTCCAGACGGGCGAGACGGCGGCGCAGCGTCTGGCGCATCGCCTCGTAATCGTCGGGCCCGTTATGCGACTCGAGCTTGAAATGGCGGTAGTGACGCCGGGACGGACGTCCGTCCTCGAAAACAACCAGGCCGGCGGCGACATCCTGGGCACCCATGTGGGAAATGTCCAGCGCCTCGATCCGGTGCGGCGGCTGCGGCAGTTCCAGCAGCTCGGACAGGAGCTTGAGCGTTTCCTGCAGCGCGGTCTGCTTTGAACCGCCCTGAAGGGTATGCCGGCGCAGCGATTCGGCGGCATTGGCCTTCGCCATCTGCAGCAGGGCCGCGCCCCGCCCGCGCTGAGGCACGCGCAGCACGCAGCGGCCATGCCGGAGACTTTCCAGGTAATCGGTCACGGCCGGCAAATCGGCCGGCGATGCGGGCAACAGGATTTCCGGAGGAATCCAGGCGGTATCCGGATAGTGCTGCACGATAAACGCGCGCACCACGTCAGACGGATCGAGATCGCTGTCCGGCCAGAAAAACGCGGCAGCTGCCACCAGCCGGCCCTGGCGGATTTCCAGTTTCTGCAGGCAGATCTCACTGCCGTTGCCGCAAAATCCGATCACATCACGATCGACCGGGTGGCTGTCCACCACGGTCTGCTTTTGCATCAGCTTCTCCAGTGCCTGGATGCGGTCGCGGATCCGGGCAGCTTCTTCAAAAGCCAGGCGGTCCGCGGCCGATGTCATTTCTGCTTGCAGGGCGGACAGCACGTCGGAAGTCTGCCCTTCGAAAAATCGGCAGATGCGCGTCATGACCTGGCGGTAATCTTCAGCCGGCACATCGCCTTTGCAGGGTCCGATGCAGCGCCCGATATAGTAATTCAAACAGGGCCGTTCCTTGCCGATATCCCGCGGCAGCACCCTGCGGCATGTTTTAAGCGGAAAGATGGCGCGAAGCGCATCCAGCGCCTGGGCGACGTCACCGGCCAGGTACGGCCCGAAATAACGGGCGCCCTCGCTGCGGTCAGGCCCGATCCGAAACGCTTTCAGGACGCGCGGATACATCTCGTTCATCGTGACGCGGATATACGGATAGTCACGGTCGTCACGAAGCAGGATGTTGTATGGAGGCATGTGCTTCTTGATCAGGGTCGATTCGAGCACCAAAGCTTCCAGTTCGTGCGCGCAGATGATCGTTGAAAAATCGCAAATCCGGGCGATCATGGCCTGGACTTTGGCGTTGCCTTGCGGATTCGCGGCAAAATAGCTGCGCAGCCGCTGACGCAGATTATTTGCTTTTCCGACATAAATAACAGAACCCGAGGCGTCCTTCATCAGATATACGCCTGGGTCCTGCGGTACGAGATCGAGCCTGTTTTCGAACGGATGAGGCATCAGGGAGCCGGATGGGTACGCGCCATTAGAATTCGGGTTGGGCCAGGTAGGATGCAATCGCATCGATGGCTTCCGCCTCATCGCTGCCTTCTGCTGTGATCTGCAGCTCGGCCGCATTCTCGATGCCCAGGGACATCACGCCGAGCAGGCTCTTGGCATTGGCCCGTCGCTCACCGCGGGAGAGCCAAATGCTGGAACGGAAAGCCGATGCTTTTTGAATGAGCACCGCAACGGCTTTCATCTGCAAGGCTTCGTCGCAATTGAAAAGAACGGTTCTGCTGACCATTTTTCGTCCTCCCTCAAGAAAAGCCATCTCCCGGTTCGCTCAATGTAAATAAATTCACGGTATGACGGTTTTCAATAGCCTTAGTATAGTGTGCATAGGCAGTTTTTGTCAACATGATGGAAATCAACCCTTATTTATTGTCATGTTGAATAATATATTCGTCGTTTTGCCCAAATTCTTTCAACATTATGATGGCAGACTCACCGGTATCCCCATAATAGGCGGCGCGCCGACCGACCGCGCGGCAGCCAAACCACCGATAGAGCTGAAGAGCCGGGGCGTTGTGCTCGCGCACATCGAGAAAAAGTTTGTGCACGCCTTCGCCGGCAAGCTGCGTTTGCATGTACTGCAGCAATTTGCGCCCGATTCCCCGGCGCCGCAGCGCGGGGCAGACTACCAGGTTAACCAGGTCGGCTTCATCGAGAACGACATGGCAGGCCAGATAGGCGACCGGCCGATTATCCTGGTCGCAGGCGACCCAGTAACGGGCCGCCGGGTTGCCGGCAAGGTCCTGTGTCAGGCTCTCAAGGCTCCAGGGCAGCCCGGAACCGTCTTTTTCCAGAGCGGCGAGAGCGGGCAGATCTCCCGCTTCGGCCGGACGGATCATCAGGTCCGGCTCCCGATTCCGGCTGTCAGCCATGGGGCTTTTGCCGCAGACGCTCAGCAGCCGGAACCGCCAGGTATTCGGCAGTCAGGGCGGCAGCCGTCTGGGTTGCGCCCGCACGAAAGGCTTGGGATGCCATTTCAGCCAGGGCGGCCACGCGCAGCGCACCGCTGTGGCCAGGAGCCGGGACTAGGGGCAGGTCGATGTCCGGACAGCCTGAGGGCAGGGGGTCGCCGACCAGCAAGACCTGGCAGCCGCGTCCGACCCGATCGGCCAGCGTGTCCAGTTGGCGGCAAAATTCGTCAGCCGGGCGGTTGGCCGGTTCGACCAGGCATGTGTCCTCCAGCCAGGCCGCGCTGTAGATGCGGCTGTTGCGGGCGTCCAACACCGGGCAAACAATCAGGCAGGGCAATCGCCGCCAAGGCCAGGCCAGCACCTCCAGCGATGAATAGCCAACCACGGGGGCCCGGGCCGCGTATGCCATCGCCTTGACGGCGCTCATTCCGATGCGGATGCCCGTGAAGGATCCGGGACCGGTGGTCACGGCAAAACAGTCGATCTGACTGGCCTTGAATCCGGCATCGCGCAGCAGGTTCGCCACCATCGGCATGAAGGTTGCCGCATGGATCCTGCCGATGTCGCGCTGGGCCAGCGCGATTATTTTGTCATCTTGCCAGAGTGCCGCGCCTACGGCCGGCCCCGCGGTGTCACAGGCTAGAATCAGCATGGCCGATCGCCTCCTCGATCTGACGCGTCAGCGCCCGAATCGGTTTGCATCCATCGGGCCAGACAAGCTCGATGCGTCTTAGCGAAGGCTGGTCCGGATCCGGAACCGTCAGGCGGATCCAGATCGCACGCGACGGCAGAACCGCAGCGATGCGTTCGCCCCATTCGACGACACAAACGCCACCCATATCAAAATATTCATCTAAACCGCTCTCGATAAACGCATCGGGGCCATCCAGGCGGTACACGTCGAAATGATACAGGGCTTTTCCATCCGGATCCGCCGGATGCTCCATGAGGAGTGTAAACGTCGGGCTGGACACGGCGCCCCGGCAACCCAGTCCGGCAGCCAGGCCGCGGGTCAGGGCGGTTTTCCCGGCACCCAGGTCGCCGTTCAGGCTCAGAACGGCATGGTCCGGCAGCTGTCCTGCCAGCAGAAAGCCGAACCATTCGGTGTCGGCAGGCCGCTCGCTCAGGATGACCCACGGTTCATGAGCGCCGCTTTGAAGGATACGGATCATGCCAGGTTATCTGGCCAGGTGGTTTGACGGTCGCGCCAGGCGACGAGGCCGTCGACCAGGACGAGGCGAGTCTGGCACAGGCAGTCGAACGGGTGTGCGCTGAACAAGACCAGATCGGCTATTTTCCCGTTTTCCAGGCTGCCCCGCTCATCCGCAATGCCGCAGATGCGCGCAGCCTGGATCGTGATCGCCTGCAAAGCTTCGTCAGGCGTCAGGCCGCCCTTGATGGCGGCCGCGGCGCTCAGGGCCAGGAATTGCTCCGGGATCACGGGATGGTCGGTCATGATCGCCATGGGCAGGCCTGCCCGGGCCAGGGCAGCCGGGTTTTCGATGCTGGCGCGCGACAGTTCAGGCTTGCTGCGGTCCGAGATGATCGGGCCGGTGATCACGCCTACGAGCCGTCCTTTGCCCGGTTCGCCTAAGCCGTACCCGTCCTGCAGGCCCATCTTGTAGGCCTCCGCCAGCAAGTCGGCGATCAGGTAGCCTTCCGTACAATGGTCCAGGGTGTAGCTTAGACCGAACTCGTTGGCGATCCGGACGGCTGTCAGGATATCGTCGCTGCGGTGGGCGTGAATCTTCAAGGGCAGCTCGCCCCTGAGCAGCGGCCCGAGCGCGTCCCAGCGCGCGTCTGGAACCGTGTCTTTTTTACCCTCCGCCTCACCGCGCTTTTGCTGCTCCTGGTAGTGCTTCGCCTGCATCAATGCCTGGCGCAGGACCGCGGCGTTGGCCATGCGGGTCATGGGCGAACGTTCGCGTTTGCCGTGCGTCTTCTTGGGGTTTTCACCCAGGGCAGCCTTGATCGCGGCCGTTTTCCGGATCACCATCTGGTCGGCGGACCGTCCGGTGGTGTGCACCAGGGCAAAAGCGCCGCTCAGGACATTGGCGCTGCCGGGCCCGGTCATGACAGTGGTGATGCCGGCGGCCAGGGCTTCCGAAAAGCAGCAGTCATCGTGAAAGAGGCCGTCGATCGCCTGCATCTGCGGCGTCACAGGATCCGACTGCTCGTTGGCGTCATAGCCTTCGAGTGTCAGCCCGTCGTTAAACAGGCCGATATGGCAATGGGCATCGATCAGGCCGGGTATCAGCCATCCGCCGCCGGCGTCCACGCGGGGCCCGGTATGGCGGGCGAGCAGGTCCGCGGGTGGCTCCCCTGCGCCGATTTCTCGGATCCGGGGCGGGTCGATCCAGATGTAGCCGTTCCGGACCGGTTCGCCGGCCATGGTCAGGATCTGGGCGTTGGTGATCAGAAGCATAGGGTCCTCCTAGAGGCCGGAATGGAAAACGGGCACGGGTCATCGCTGCCCCAGGCCCGTTTACCAGTATCCGGTGCGCCGTCAGGCGTCCGATTAACGTTTCGAGAACTGCGAAGCCTTCCTGGCTTTCTTGAGTCCGTATTTCTTTCTTTCCTTCATCCGGGAGTCGCGGGTCAGGAAGCCCTCTTTCTTAAGGACGGCTTTGAAAGCCTCTTCATCAGCCTTAACCAGGGCCCGGGCCAGACCGTGGCGGATGGCGCCGGCTTGTCCGGACAGACCGCCGCCGATGACCTTGCAGATCAGGTCGAAGCGGTTTTCCGTACTGGTGGCGACCAGGGGCTGGCGAACAATCAGCTTGAGTGTCTCCATGCCGAAGTAATCGTCAATGTCCTTGTCGTTGATTGTGATCTGCCCCTTGCCAGGGTACATGCGGACACAGGCAACGGCATTCTTGCGGCGCCCGGTTCCATAAAAATAAGTTTTTGCGGTTTTCTTCACGGCCATCTTCTTTCAGTCCTTCCCTCTTAAATCGAAAGCTTGAGTGCTTCGGGTTGCTGCGCCGCCTGCTCGTGTTCAGGGCCCGCGTAGACCTTGAGCTTCTTGAACATGGCGCGGCCCAG
>JAAZFW010000332.1 GCA_012511525.1 Clostridiaceae bacterium | reverse complement strand
GACTTGATGTCCCCGGCGCAGATGCCGCAGGCTTCGATCTTGACCAGGATCTCGTCTTCATCGATGACGGGCAGCGGCCGCTCTTCGAGCCGGTAGTCCAAAGGACCGTGGCAAATGACGGCTTTCATGGTTTGGGGCAGGTCGTTGATTTTCTTCATGGTGATATCCTCCTCATAGGATTCAGGACTGCTGACGCAGCCAGACAAGCATTTCGCCGGGCGTTCGGTTGCTCCAGGCGTAATAGGGAACAAGGGTCAGTTTTCGGGACATCAGCCTCGAGGCTTGGCACGCCACTCATCCAGGCGCTGGACATCATGCAGACGGATGGGCTGGGTCGTTCGCGGCTTCATCGGGCGCTCCTTCCTGTCGGTTTTGTGCTCTTAATGTCATATGTTATACTTTATACCATAACACCCACATTATAGCCTGCCGTCTGGCAGCAGACAAGTTAAGGATGTGAGCGACATGAAACAGATTTCCGATCGGGCGACGCTTCGAGATGGCGTCACCATGCCCTGGCTGGGCCTTGGCCTATGGCGGGTCGAGGGCCAGAAGACCATCGACGACGCGATCCGGGCCGCGCTGGATGCCGGCTACACGGCTTTCGATACGGCGACCGCCTATGACAACGAGGAGCAGATTGGCCGTGCTTTGCACAAGCTGGGCGTTAACAGAAGCGATTTGTTTATCACGACCAAGCTGTGGAACCCGCAGCATGTCCAAGGCTACGACGCCTGCATCGAGGCCTGCAAGCAAAGCCTGGCCTGGCTCCGGCTCGATGTGATCGACCTCTACCTGATCCACTGGCCGGTCCCCAGCCGCGGCAAAACCGTCGAGGCCTGGCGCGCCCTGATCCAGCTGCAAAAGGAAGGTCTGGTGCGGTCGATCGGCGTCAGCAACTTCCATATCCATCATCTGGAAATGCTCGAACGTGAAACCGGCGTCATCCCGTCTGTCAACCAGGTGGAGCGCCACCCCTGGCTGAACCAGCGCGAGCTGATCGACTACTGCCGCGCCAAGAACATCCTGGTCGAGGCCTACAGCCCCCTGATGCGCGGCCACATCAAGGACGAGCCGGTCCTGGCCGAAATCGGTGATCGCTACAAAAAGTCGGCTGCCCAGGTCGTCCTGCGCTGGCATCTCCAGGGCGGTGTCGCCTGCATACCAAAATCAGTGCACGCCAACCGGATCCAGGAAAACGCCGCGCTGTTCGATTTTGACCTAAGCGATGACGAGATGGCATCGGTCGACGCGTTGAACCGTAACCGCCGTTTGCTGCCGGATCCAGATAAAATGGATTACTGCGGCTGATCGGTTTAGACCGCCAGCGTCTTGCTGCCCAGCTGCCCGATGGCCAGAACCGTCGGGCCGATCGGTGTGTCTGCCCCCGCTAGATCACCGAGGGTTCCATAGCGGCCGCAGTCTTCCAGCGTCTGGAACGGCAGATTGGCCTTGCTGGCAAACAAGATCCGTTCGATCTGCCAGACAGAGGCGCTGAAGGCTGCCTGGCCGTCATAGAGCCGGTTGTCATCGTGGTCAATGGTCAGCTGCAGCCGGTTGGCCACGCAGTCTGCCTGCCAGCTGCATGTGAGCCAGGCACCGGCCTGCCAGCGGGCGACCGGCACATCGACACCGCCGGATCGCACCAGGATCCTGCCATCGTCCTGCAAGAGGACCCGGCCCGGTACCGATCCATGCCGGTCCTGCAGGGCGACCAGGATGGCGGTCCCCGGAGCGACCGACTCTACCTGCAGGGTAAAGGACAAGCGAACGCAAGATGCCGGCTTCAGGATGCGCCAGGCCCGAACCCGGTCATACGGATCGCGGTCGGTCAGGCTCAGAGCGCCTCCGGCAAGTTCGGCCCGGGTCCAGGCTGGCACGGACAGGTTCCAGTTGTGCAGGTAACTTGAGGCATCTGGCCCGCCAAAATCTTCGTCAATGTCCTCGTCGACCACGCCACGGACCGGTACCGGCACCCGTCCGAACCAGATGTCCTCCTTGTTGACGCTGTAGGTCAGGTACATGGCGTCGTCTCCGGGAAGCGGGTTGCCTTCAAAGATCCCGCGCACATACTGCGGCCCCAGGTTTTTGAGCAGGCCCTGCCAGCGGCAGGGCGAAACCTCCGGCGTCAAGGCCAGCAGCCCGGCATAGTCGGAACCGTTGTCGCTCGTCATCACAGCCAGCGGCCAGCGATGCTGTCCGTCCGTGCTGGGGTTGTAGACCAGCGCGTAACGCCCGTCCGGCGTCCGCTGACCCCAGACCTTGCCGGTGGCCGTTTCCAGGCCCGGTGCCGGCTGTGGTTCGCTCCAGGTTAGGCCCTGATCCCGGGAAAAGGTCACCCGGCCATGCTTGAACACGCCGGCGACCGTTCCATCCGGCAGCGTGAAACAGGACAGCGCCTGCCCCGGCGGAATGCGAAACCAGGCCGTGTTCAGCCGCTCTTCCTCCCACCACTGCTGGGTTGCCAGCGGATGGGCCAGCAGTTCGTCGCAGGCGGCGACAAAGCCGCGATCGGCACTGGCGCGGTAATCGGGAAAAACCGGCGTGTTGGCCGCGTTGAAGCCGCCCGCCTCGTTCCAGCGGATCACATGGACAGGGGACAGGCTCAGGTCGGCATGGATTTCACGCACGACCCGGCAGACACCGTAGCCATTGTTGGGCGCCGTGTGCGGCTCGGGTGACAGCCCGTAAAAGGCGGTCATCAGGAAACGGTCGCCGCGCGAGACGAAGAACGCCGCCCGCTGGTGCATGACGCAAGGGGCCCGGGGCGGCAGCAGGTCCTTGTTTGGGCCGCGGTAGGGACTCGTATCGACCAGGAGAGGCGCAAAAACGAGCTCGGGCCTGGACCAGGACCACCCGTCTTCTGAAATGACCAGGAGCGTCTGACCCGGCATCTCGTGTTCGCTGACCGGATTGGATAGGTACTGCAAGAAGAAGCGGCCGTGCCACCAGGCCAGCATCGGAGCGTGGCTTTGACACTCCCCACGCCTAAAGGCAGGGGATTCTCGGTTCAAAGAGCGTCGCCTTCTCGAAAACAGAGTTTCCAGGTCTTACATACTCTCCCCGAGCGTAGATTCCCGTGTGTCCCACGGTACTTGTTTGTCATGCGCTGAGCAAACGCAACCCTTCTGCTAAGATATTCTTAGCGGCATTGATGTCTCTGTCATGGTGCGTGCCACACACCTGACACGTCCATTCACGCACACCCAAATTTTTCGTACCCGGCCATTGGAAGCCGCATGTACTGCAGATCTGACTGGACGGAAAGAACCGGTCCACCCTCTGGATACACATTCCGTACCAGTCCGCTTTATACTGCAGCAGGCGCACAAACTCACGCCATGCAGCATCCGAAAGTGACTTGGCAAGTTTGTGGTTTCGCACCATGTTTTTAACCTGTAAATCTTCAAGGCAGATTAAATCGTAGTTTTGTATCAGCTGGGTACTTTGCTTTTGGAAAAAATCCTGTCGCTGGTTCACGACCTTCTCATGCTGTCTTGCCACCTTGATTCTTGCCTTGTTGCGGTTACTGCTGCCGATTGTTTTTCTCGATAGCTGACGCTGCAATTTGGCAAGCTTCTGTTGGCTCTTGGCAAGATACCGGGGATTGGGAATGGCGTTACCCTCTGACGTGACAGCAAAATCATGGAGGCCAAGGTCTATACCAACCACAGCACCCGTTGGTTCCAGCGGTTTTCTCTCAACATCCGTGCAGCATACCGATACGAAATATTTGCCGCATGGTTTTTGACGAACGGTCGCGGAGAGAATGCGTCCTTCCATTTGCCTGCTGACACGGCATTTAACCAGTCCGAGCTTTGGAAGTTTGATGTGCTTGTACAGGACATCGATGGTATTTCTGTTATTCTTCGATTTGTAGCTGCGGTGGTTGTTCTTCTTGCTCTTGAATCGGGGGAAACCGGGCTTGCCGCTTTGTTTGATCCTGCGGAAGAAGTTCTGATAGGGCGCATCCAGCGCTTGCAATGATGCTTGAAGCGCTGTGGCGTCTACCTCTTTGAGCCAGGTTAATTCGCGTTTCAACGCTGTCAGCTGTTTGTCCTGGCTATAACGGGTTGGCGCTATGCCCGTCTTTTTATATGCCTCAATGCGCTGGCTTAGATAGTGGTTAAAGACATACCGCGTACAGCCAAATGTCTTTTGGATGAGAAGCTCCTGCTCCTTGTTGGGGTATAGACGAAATGTATATGATTTTTCCATGCTCTCACCCCCTATTTTGTTTTTCCATTATAACAAACATACGTTCTTTTGACAAGCCTATCCAGAACGCTCATGATCGCCATATTGCTTCATGACCGATAGCGGTGCTCCACCAACTGTTGATACAAAAAACGCATGAGTTCATAACGCAGGTAGCCGAGTCCGAAGTTCAGTATGTTCATGTCTCAAAATACGAGACGTTTTGCCCTGGATTATCTGGATCGTTTTGTGGATGTTGTACTGAGGGTCAATTTCAATCAGCACATGCATGTGATCTGGCATGATTTCCATTGCGATGATACAGCGCCTATTTCTTTACATGCAGCTTGGATCAGCTCCTTTTATGAGGACTTTGCGCCGCTATATAGGACACCAAACCACATGATATTTGCATGAACAGACGATGTATATTTTGTTATCTGGTAGGGCGGGGCTTTTCAGCCTCTTCCCCCATAAGAACGCAGCATGCGACTTTCACCGCACGACGCTCAAGCATTCGTAACGTAGCTTTTTCAACTGCATAGCAGTTGTTTGGCTATACACTGCACGCTTCCGTTCTTTACTCCATTTACTTTGTTACCAAAATAGTCACCATTCCAGAGTATAATGGTGAAGTGGGAATAGAAGGGTTTGGTTCGTCAAAACAGGCCTTCTTTTCATTTTTACCATTGATCGCTGTTTATGCCGTAT
>JAAZFW010000032.1 GCA_012511525.1 Clostridiaceae bacterium | reverse complement strand
TTGGCATAATATAATGTTCAGCAATATAAAACATTGACAATAACTTTCAGCATGAACGAATGACGCTGACGCATCGTATTGCAAAAAGGCACCCTTCTCCGGTACTCCCGGAACCATGACATTGAACCGCCGGGTCGATGTGACCTGAGCAGAAGGAGGTTTTCTCTTGAGCAAAGATGTCACAACCGCGCCGTTGCGGTCAGAACTGCTGGTCAAGCGCCGCAAGAGCCTGATCAGCCGCATCATTTTGAATCGTGAAATTTACCTGATGGCCCTGCCGGGACTGATTCTGCTGGTCATTTTCCGCTACCTGCCCATGTACGGCATCACGGTTGCCTTCAAGGATTTCAATGTCATCAAAGGTATCATCGGCAGCCCCTGGATCGGATTTGAGAACTATGAGCGCCTGATGAGCTCCAGTGAGTTCAAGCGCGCCTTTGGCAATACGCTGTCGATCAGCGTGCTGCGTATGGTTTTCGGCATGCCGCTGCCGATCATCCTGGCCCTGTCGCTCAACGAAGTGCGCAACATGCTCTACAAGCGGTCTATCCAAACGATCGTCTACATCCCCCACTTCATCTCCTGGGTCGTTGTCGCCGGCATCTTCATGGACCTGCTTTCACCGAGCACCGGCCTGATCAACCGCCTGATCGAGATTCTGGGCGGGAAACCGATCTTTTTCATGACCAACCTCAAGTGGATCCGGACGGTGGTCGTCGGCTCTGAAATCTGGAAGGAGTCCGGCTGGGGCGCGATCATCTACTTGGCGGCCATCACCGGTGTCGATCCGGAACTCTACCAGGCTGCCTCGATCGACGGCGCCGGACGCTGGCGCCAGACGATCCACGTGACGCTGCCCGCGATCAAGGGCACGTTCATCGTCCTTTTGATTATGCGCCTGGGCGGCCTGATGGGCGCCAACTTCGAACAGATCTACATGATGTACAACCCGACGGTCTACGCCAAGATCGACGTCATCGACACCTACGTCTTCCGGACCACCTTCGATACGCTTGACTTCGGTTACACCACAGCGGCCGGCCTGTTCTCACAGGTCATCGGATGCATCCTGCTCTTGTCCTCGAACGCACTGGTCAAGCGCATGGGCGGCCGCGGCATGTATTAAGGAGGACCGAACGATGCGTCGAACACGAGGCGAACAGGTTTTTAACGTTTTCAACATATTTTTGTTGGGACTGCTGGGCTTTACCTGCCTGATGCCCTTTGTACACATCATTGCCAAATCGCTGAGCTCGGAGATTTTCGTCCTGGCCAAGGAGGTCGTCTTCCTGCCCAAGGGTTTCACGCTTAACGCCTACTACTTCATCGTGATCAACAACCAGTTCCAGAGGTCCTTCACGCTGACCGTCAGCATCACGGTCATCGGCACGGCTGTCGCCTTGCTGACGACCTCCATGACGGCGTTTGTCCTGACCCGCAAGGATCTGCCCGGCGGCTTATTTATCGCCCTGCTGTATATCTTCACGATGTTCTTTGGCGGCGGCATGATCGCCACCTACATCCTGTACAAGCAGATCGGCCTGATCGACAACTACTGGGTCCTGATTTTCCCGGCCTGCATCAACCCGTTCAACATCGTCCTGATGCGCAACTTCTTCGAAAGCATTTCACCGTCTCTCGAGGAGTCGGCCAAGATCGACGGCGCGTCGCACTTCAGGATCCTGTTTAAAATCATCCTGCCGCTGTCCAAGGCCGCCCTGGCGACCATTGGCCTTTTCTTCGCCGTGACATACTGGAACAGCTTCGTCGGCGCACTGCTCTACACGACCAAGCGTGAGCTGATGACCATGCAGCTATACCTGCGCAACATGCTGACGGCGATCGACAATCTCATGGACACCAACTCTGAAATGCTGGATACGCTGGCTACGGAAACCGTCCGGGCCGCGACGATCATTGCCGCTATGGTTCCAATCCTGATGGTCTACCCCTTCGTCCAGAAGTATTTTGTCAAGGGCATCATGATCGGCGCCATCAAGGAATAACCAAGCCGGCCGCACCTGCGGCCACCTGCCATGAATTTGCCAACCCGCACCTCGGATGCGTCTGCCAGAAGGGAGGGAGCTTGTCCGAACCGATTTGCCATTCCAACGATCCATGAACAGCCATGCCAAGCCAAAAATAAAAAAGGAGAAACGCTATGACTGGAAAAAAGAGAACCCTGATCATCTTATCCATCATCCTTGCCCTGGTTGTCGCTCTGGCCGGATGCCAGGGCGGTACCGGAACAACCAAGGCGACTGGTTCGACAACGTCATCGGGTGAGCCGATGAAGATGCTGGTCCGCATGTTCTACCATGGTGAAATCGACAAGACCATGGCCCAGGGCGGCATTGATTTCAACGACAACAAGTTCGCCAATTTCCATCGCGAAAATTCCGGCGTTGACGTAACCTTCGAGCCCGCCCTGGCCGATGG
>JAAZFW010000331.1 GCA_012511525.1 Clostridiaceae bacterium | reverse complement strand
GACGCGGCAGGCGGGCAGCTGGCCGCCGCGGAGCTGGACAAACCGGTCAACGTCGATTTCCAGGGCTTCACGATGGAAATCCGGGCCATCGACCTGGGCTACAGGCCCCGCGCCAGCGAAGTGCCGGGCCAGGGCTCCGTCTGGATGGTCCTGATGGGCTCGACGCTGCTGTCCGAAAACATTCCGCTCTCGACCGAGACGACCGACAACCTGATCATCGAGTGCCCCAACCAGCTGGGTCTGCCTGTCGTCATCTACGAATCGTCCCAATCGGTCCTGACGGCCAATTTCGACGGCTGTGTCGATGTCAGCGGCGTGCTCGTGCCCGAGCTGACCGAGTCCGGCGCGGCGGCCAGGGCAGGGCGCCGCAATGCCTCGCTCGGGCCGGTCTTCGTCAGTTCGCCGGTCTCCAGCCCCGGCGAAGGCCTGGTCGAGTTCGATACCGACGCGCTGCTGCTAGGCTTCCTGGGCGGGCTGAACGCCCTCGACATCGACGCCGTTACCCGCTTCGGCTACGACATGAACAATAGCCGCTGTTACTTCGCGGTCGGCCTCCTGCCCGCCTCCGATGACGGCGCGATCAACTTCGGGGCCGGCGATGTCGAGGATTTCACCGGCATGGTCGTCTACAATATGGTGATGGGCCGGGACGACCAGAACCGTTTCGCCTTCCCGGACGATCCCGGCCAGATCGCCGACTACGTCGAGAACCTGCCCGTGCACACAGCGCCGGACACCTTCTTCGGCGCCGGCATCAAGGGACTGCTCCGGATCTCCGGGTTCTGTGAAATCCGCGACCTGTATTTCGGCTTTGGCAGCGGCCCGATTGTCGATGCCAGCGGCGGGCTTTGGCTGCCACTCGACGTCCCCGGCATGATCGCCGGCGACGGGTTCAAGAAAGTCGGCTCGGTCGCGATCACCTACAACCACCCGGAGCGCTACTTCTCGTTCAGCATGACGATCGACGACATCGACATCGTGGTGGCCAAGGTTGGCGGCAGCATCGGCTTCGAGTTCAGCCCGCACCTGTTCGGCGTCTATCTCGGCTACCCCGAGACGCTGGCCGGCAACATCTCCTTTTTCCGGGTTGGCGTGGGCATCGGATTCCGGATCGACACCGAAGGCGAATCCGTCATCAAGGCCAAGATCGAGTTCGGCGTCGAAGAGGATCTTGAGATCCTGATCGTCTACCTGCGCGGCTACCTCTACGCCGGCGCCGACGGGGCCTACTACTTCGGCGGCGAAGGCGGCGACCGCTTCGTGCTCGAGCTCTACCTGAAGGGCGGCATCGAGGGAGGCATCATTATCGGCGACGAGCGCTACAACATCATCGGCTTCTACCTGGACGCCCGCGGCCGGCTGGAATCCAGGGCCAACGACGCCTGGCTGCTCTACTGCTCCTGCGAAGTTTCCTACAGCCTGGATCTCTGGCTGTTCTCGGTCGAGGGCTCCGTCTCGGCGTCCTTTGACACGACGATCGGCTGACGGGCTATTTTTTCAGGCGCTGGCAGGACGGGCAGTACGTGATGCTGCCGCCCAGGTAGGCTTCCTGGATGATGGGCGTGCCGCAAACGCGGCAGGGCAGCCCCTTGCGTTTGGCTGACATTTGCGTCGGGTAGCCGCCGGGGACGCCGAACAGGTCCTTTTCCGTATCGCGCCCGCCGCCGTCGGCCATCGCCCGTAACGTTTGACAGACCGCCCGGTACAGGCCGGCCCGCTCGGTATCATCGAGCTGGCTTAGCCTGGTTTTGGGATGCTGGCCGGCCGCGAAGAGGATATCTTGCAAAACACCGTTGCCCAGCCCCGGGATACGCTGCCGGGTGGCCAGAAAGGCCTTCAGCGACAGCTTTTCGTCCTCAGGAGCCCAAAGGGTGCCAAAGTAGCCGGGGTCAAACGAATCGCCCAGCGGATCCGGCTTTTCCAGTGCCGTTTGGATGTAGGGGTTGTCGTTCTCCCCGTCCCGGAAAGCCCACAGCCCGCCGTACATCTGGACTGTGCCGGTCAGCGAAGATCCGTCGTCAAAACCAAGCAGAAGCTGGTGGCGCTGCGGCAGGTCTTGTCCCGGCGCCCACCAGCGCAGGTTGACGCCGTCACCGAAAACCAAACGCATCCCTTCGGCCTCGATGGCGACAAATCCGCCGAACGACACGGATGCGCCGATTTTCCGGCCCGTCAGCCGGGCCGGATAGTCCGCCGCGTCCCCGCTGAACCAGGCAAACTTGTGCGCGGTCTGCTGCGTCACGACCTGCCGGATCGTCCGGCCGGTCAGGGCCTGGCCGATCTGCCCGGCCAGAACAAAACTCTCGGGTCGCTCGATCATCCGATCCCCTCCTCACACGCGCATACGGTTATATGATCGGCACGCGCTGTTCCTGACGTGTCGCAACATGAAAGGACAGCGCCCAGGTGACGCGGTCAGCCGGCTCAAAACGCAGTCCGGAGCAGGCCGTCCGCCGCCTGTCTGCCGCCGGCGCTGAAACAATCACCGCCGTGCAGCCGTCTGAGTGCCCGATGACACCGCCATGCTGGCCGCGCCGGGGTAAGTCGCCGGGTTCGGTGTCGTGCACCGACAAGACACCGGCGGGCAAATCCGGCTCGAGTGTGTAATCCATCCGGGTCATGCAGCGCGGCCAGTCCGAACCGCCGTCTGGCAATCGATCGGCAGGCAACGTCTCCTGCGTGATGTCCAGAACAGTCATAATATGGAGCTGCCCCGAGACCGGATGAACCAAACGGCAGGTCTGACCTGGCCGGGGATCGTCCAGCTGCGGGCCGGGGAAAAATTGAGGTTCCGGATCCAAAACAAGCGTCAAAGTCCGGATCCCGGGTTTTCGCTTGCCTGGCCAGGCAAAGGTTGCCCGCATAAACAGCCAGCCGGACCGGTCGCTGCAGCTGTAATGGATCCGCACGGCCTCGGCTTCGGCGCTGTTGGTCCCGTTGTCCCCCGTATCGGGAAGCCAGAAGATGGAACAGGTGCCTTTTTCCGGCAAGGCCGATCCATTCAGTTCGGCGCGCACACGGACCGCCGCGCCAAGCGGGTTCTCGGCCTCCATCTGCTCGCGCAGCACACGTGACGGTCTCCGGTTTTCCTGTACCGCCGCCCATTTGGCACGATAGGTCCCGACCTGTTCCGCATCCGCCTCAAGGCACAGGTCGACGACCAGACCGGCCGGACACAGGTAAAGGGACGGGACACGCCAGTTTTGCCCGTCCCAGGTGAAGCGCTTGCCGACAGCCACTTCCCTGCCGGACCGTTGGCGGCTCTCGCGGCTAAAAAAACCGCCGAATGTTACCTTCCAGGCCGGCTCGCGCACCGTTTCGGGCTTGGGAAAACGAAGCGTTCGCGCGTCGAAAGCTTCCTGCAGCGATCTGACATAACCGTATGGGTCCGGCATGGGACGAAGCGACCAAGTCTGCTGGATGGCGTCCAGGACGGCCTGCTGCTTTTGGCCGACCGCCGCTTGGGCAACCGCGTCACCCCAATGCGTTTCGTCACAGTCGGGGATCTGCTCCAGGATCGTGGCGCTGCCGACGGCCAGAATCAGGCGCAAAAAATCACGGAAGGTGCGTGCCAGCGGGCGCACGTAGGGCGGATCCGCCCGGGACGGGCTGACGACGAAAACCATCTCCCCGTGTCCGCGCACAAAACAATAATGGATCCCGTCGCTGCCGGCCCAGCCCAATACGCGCGCGCCCAGGGGCGTGCAGAAATATCCGCCGGCCGTGCTGCCCGGCTCCAGTCCGATCTGGGACCCATCGAGGTTCAGGGCGAAAAACTGCTTGACCGTCGGCATCTTGTTTTCAGACGATCTCGGGCGCGCCGTCTGCCTCCAGCTTTGCGGCCAGGCGGCGCAGGTCAGCCAAAGGCCGGCCGCCGGCCAGTTGCTCGTAGAGCCGGATCGCCATCTCCGAGAGCGGATCGCCAGATGGCCGTTGCGCGATCTCCTCTAGTGCCTGCCGGGCCCGGTCGGCCGACTGCATCTGACTTTGTTCGCCAAGCAGCCGGTAGAGCGCGCCGGCGATCCCGACAGCGATCCAGGCCGGTGAAACCCCGGCCTGTTGGCAGAACAAGGCGGCGCCGACCAGGCGGTCCTCCGGCATCAGCTTGCGCTTCGGATCCGCCCCGACGCGGTCGCAGGTGTCCTTGAGTGCGGCGTTGCCAAAGCGGCGCAGCAAGTCGTCGCTGTGCTCGAGCAGCGGTTCGAGCGGCATCTGGTAGACGCGGGCCAGCGCCCGGGCGCCAGACAGCATCGCCCGCTGCACCATCAGGCGGATCTCCGCCTGGTCGATCGCCTCGCTGATCAACGTCTGCGCCGCGTAAGTGCCCAGGTAGGCACAAATCGCATGCGCCATGTTGTGCAGGTACAGCTTGCGCTTGATGTAATAGGCAAACGGCTCAAACGGCACCAGGCGGGGGATATCGGGAATCTCACCCTTGAAAGCGGCTTTGTCGACCGGGAGGAAGCCGTAGCGTTCGACACAGACCCTGAGCGGGTCTCCGTCTTGCATGTCAAGGGTCTGGATCGGCACCATGCGCCCGATCGAGGTCTCGACCAGCCCGATCCGGCGCTCGAAAGCCGGGTGGTC
>JAAZFW010000330.1 GCA_012511525.1 Clostridiaceae bacterium | reverse complement strand
CCGGCCATTGGCCGCGTCAGGATTTGCCGCGCGTGTAGCCGTACGCGTCGAAGAACGCAGCGCGGAAATCGGCCAACCGGTCGGCAAAAATCGCCTCGCGGACCTGTTCCATCAGGTGAACCAGGAAGTGGAGGTTGTGCCAGGAGGTCAAGCGAAGGCCCAGTATTTCCTTGGCCTTGATCAAGTGGCGGATATAGGCGCGGCTGAAGGTCTGGCAGACCGGGCAGGTGCATTCGGGGTCGAGCGGGGAAAAATCGCGGGCGTAGCGGGCGTCGCGCACGATCAGGCGCCCTTGCGAGGTCAGGACGGTGCCGTTGCGGCCCATCCGGGTCGGCAGCACGCAGTCGAACAGGTCGATGCCGCGCAGCGCGCCGTCGACCAGGTAATCCGGCGAACCAACCCCCATCAGGTAGCGCGGGCGGTTATCCGGCAGCAACGGCACGGTCTCCTCCAGCATGGCTTGCATTACAGAACCTGGTTCGCCGACGCTCAGTCCCCCGATCGCGTAGCCAGGCAGGTCGAAGGCGGTGATTTCCCGGGCGCTTTGGCGGCGCAGGTCAGAAAAGGTGCTGCCCTGGACGATTCCGAACAAAGCCTGTTCGTCAGGACGGCTGTGTGAACGCACACAGCGTTCCAGCCAGCGCGTCGTCCGTTCCAGGGAGCGCTGCGCGTAAGCGTGTTCCGCGGGCCAGGGCGTGCACTCGTCGAAGGCCATGATGATGTCGGCGCCCAGGTCGTTTTGCACCTGAATCGATTTCTCCGGCGTCAGGACGTGACGCGAACCGTCGATGTGCGAGGTGAAGCCAACGCCTTCCTCTGTGATCCGCTTCGGGTCGCTCAGGCTGAAGACCTGGAACCCGCCCGAGTCGGTCAGGATCGCCCGGTCCCAGCTCATAAAACGGTGCAAGCCGCCGGCTTCGCGGACCAAATCCGAGCCAGGACGCATCCACAGGTGGTAGGTGTTGGCCAGGATGATCCCCGCACCCAGCTGCTTCAGTTCGTCGGGCGACATCGCCTTGACCGTCGCCTGGGTGCCGACCGGCATGAAGGCGGGCGTCAGGATCGTGCCGTGCGGCGTTTCCAAACGGCCGGCGCGCGCGCCGCTCTGGCGGCAGACATGCTCGAGCGTGAAGCGGACCGGGAAATCAGGTGCAGTCATGTCAGGGCTCCTTGCGGCTGACCAGCATCGCGTCGCCGAAGCTGAAAAAACGGTAACGCTGGCGGATGGCCTCTTCGTAAGCGGCCAGGACATGCTCGCGTCCGGCAAAGGCGGACACCAGCATGATCAGGGTGGATTCGGGCAGGTGAAAGTTCGTGATCAGCCGGTCGACCACCTTAAAGCAAAAACCGGGGTAGATGAAGATGTCCGTCCAGCCGGATCCGGCGGCAAGCGGACCGGATCTGGCGACCGACTCCAAAACCCGGCAGCTGGTCGTGCCGACGGCGACAACCCGGCCGCCCGCCTGGCGGGCAGCCTGGATCGACCGGACCGCGTCTTCAGGCAGTTCATAGTACTCTTCGTGCATCAGGTGGTCGCGGATATCGTCGCACTGGACCGGACGGAAGGTGCCCAGGCCGACATGCAAGGTCAGCTCGGCGATGCGAATGCCGCGTTGGCGCAGCTTGTCCATCAATTCAGGGGTGAAATGAAGCCCGGCGGTCGGGGCGGCTGCGGAGCCGTCGCGGGTGGCGTAAACGGTCTGGTAGCGTTCCGGGTCATCGAGCTGCTCATGGATGTAAGGCGGCAAGGGCATCTGGCCGGCTTCGTCGAGTACCGTCTCCCAAAGGCCGCTGAATTGAAAGGAGACGATCCGGTTGCCGTTTTCCAGCACCTCGTCCACGCGGCCTTCCAATCGTCCCGGGATGAAGGCAAGCTCGTGGCCAACGCGGACTTTTCGCCCTGGCCGGACGATGGTCTCCCAGCGGTCCGGCGCGAGCCGACGCAGCAGCAGAACCTCAACGGCGGCGCCGCTGTCCTTGCGGGAACCGAGCAGGCGGGCCGGAATGACACGCGAATTGTTGACGACCAGGCAGTCGTTCGGGGATAGCAGCTCGGGCAAATGCGAAAAAATGTCATGGCGCACGTCGCCGGTCGAGCCGTCCAGAAGCAGCAGGCGCGAAGCGTCGCGCTGTTCGGCCGGGTGCTGGGCGATCAGGTCCTCGGGAAGGTGATAGGAAAAATCTTGCCGCTTGATGATCATCACCGGATTATAACGAGAATTGACGAAAAAGTACAGCTAATGCTATGATATTTTTGACTGTTGTCCGGGCCGGACGACACGAAGCCGCATCCGGCCATGACGGCTCGCAGCGAATCCCGACCTGGAGGAAATCCATGATGAAAAAACCTATTTTTCGCGGTTCTGCGGTAGCCATCGTCACGCCCTTCACCGCTGATGGCGTCGATTTCAACAAGCTGGCGGAGTTGTGCGACTGGCATATCGACCAGAAGACCGACTGCATCGTGATCGCCGGAACGACCGGCGAAGCGTCGACGATGCCGGACGAGGAGCACCTGGCCGCTGTCCGCCATGTCGTCAAGGTGGTCAACCACCGTGTCCCGGTTATCGCCGGTGCCGGCAGCAACGACACCCGCCACGCGATCGAGCTGAGCCAGAAGGCCGCCAAGCTGGGCGTCGACGGCCTGCTCAGCGTCACCCCGTACTACAACAAGACCACCCAGCAGGGCCTGTACTTGCATTTCAAAGCGATCGCCGATGCTGTCGATTTGCCGATCATCCTGTACAACGTCCCCAGCCGCACCAACCTCAACATCAATCCCGACACGCTGGCTCGCCTGGCGGAACTGCCCTCGATCAACGGCGTCAAGGAATGCCATATCGAGCAGGCCGGCGAGGTGGCCCACCTGTGCGGCGACGCACTCAACCTCTATTCCGGCGAAGACGGCCTGGTCCTGCCCCTGCTTTCCTATGGCGGGCTGGGTGTCATCTCGGTGATCGCCAACATTGTGCCCCGCCTGACCCACGAGATGGTCGCGGCCTGGCAGCGCGGCGACACGGCCGAGGCGACTAAGCGCCAGCTCGATTTGGTTCCGCTGGTCAAGGCGATGTTCTGCGAGGTCAACCCGATCCCGATCAAGGCGGCGATGAACCTGATGGGCATGCACGTCGGCCCCTGCCGCATGCCGCTCTGCGAACCGTCACCGGCCAGCCTGGCCCTGATCGAAAAGACGCTGCGATGCTACAACCTGATCAGCTAAGGTGACTGTAAAGAAAAGAGCTGCTTATTGATGAATAGTCGCTAAGCCGCACGAAAGGACCACGAGCATGACCTGTCATCTTTTCCTGAACGGCTGCAACGGCCGCATGGGGCGGACCATCCGGGAAATCGCATCCGGACGCGACGATATCCGCATCGCGGCCGGTTCGGATCTGGCCGCGGATCCGACCGCTCCCTTCCCGATCTACACCGACCCGGCCGCGTGCCGGGACCCGTTCGACGTCCTGGTCGACTTTTCCAGTCCGGCCGCCCTGCCGCGCCTTTTTAACCTGATCGAACAGCGGGCCTGTCCGTCCGTGATCTGCACGACGGGCCTGGACCAGGAACTGCGGGAGCGTCTCCAGCAGCTGTCCGCCGCTGCGCCGGTCTTCGTATCGGCCAACATGTCACTGGGTGTCAATTTGCTGATCGATCTGGCCCGCCAGGCTGCCAAGCTGCTCTATCCCGGCTTTGACATCGAGATCATCGAAGCCCACCACAACCAGAAAGTCGACGCGCCGTCCGGCACCGCCCTGATGATCGCCGACCAGCTGAACCAGGCGCTCGACGGCGCCCTGCACCTGGTGACGGACCGCAGCCAGGTTCGCCAGAAACGACAGGCCGGCGAGCTGGGCATCCATGCCGTGCGAGGCGGCACGATCGTCGGCGAGCACACCGTGCTGTTCGCCGGCCCCGAGGAGACGATCGAGATCCGCCACAGCGCCCAGTCGCGTGCCATTTTCGCACGCGGTGCCCTGGCGGCGGCCTTGTTCCTGGCCGGCAAGCCGGCTGGCATGTACTCCATGGCCGACATCGTGGCCGAACAGCGCCGCTGAAAAAAACGCTCGACTAAGGGACTGTTAAGAAATTAGCAGCTCTTTTCATCGAGAGATTGACGAGTCTGATCAATCTCTCGGAGAACCTATAGAGCTGCGTATTGATGAACAGTCACTAAGAAACGAAAAAGCGAGCGCCGCTACGATCAGCGGCGCCCGCTCTTTACTGTTATGCAACAAACCCGGATTCAGGGCATGTTTGTGATACGCGCCTAACGGGCGCCGGACGGCGACCGGACCAGGCCCTTGTCGTCTTCCTCTTCCGGCTTTTCGCTTTCCTCTTCGTCCTCATCCGCATCTTCTGCTTGCGCTTCTTCAGTCTCCTCAGCGTCTTCTTCATTGAGCGATTCGGCGGCCCGCAGACGTGAGAGCATGTGCTTGTCGATCGCGCGATAGGCGAAGAACGTCGTCATGAAGACGTTGAACCCGATGGCGAAAAAGAGGTACCAAAGGAACGCGGCCAAAACAGAGATGCCGTAGCCCAAAAAGAGCAGCACGCCGGGAACCAGGAACAGGACGATAAAGCTGACCAAAAGGATGAGCAAATTGAGCGGCAATCGCAGAATCGAAAACAGCAGGCAGTTGCGCAGCAGCGGCTTGAGCTTCAAGTCGAAGGTGACCATCATGGGGTAGAGATAGATCTGGATCATGCACCAGAGCAGGAAGAGGATCACGATGATCGTCTGCAAGATCACACGCAGGATGTCGCTGCCCAGCACCAGGTTGGTGTTGTAAAAGGCGTAGTTGATCACGAAAAGCACCGTGAACAGGAGGCTGATCCCGGATGCGATCAGGGACTGGCGCAGGTTCTTGCGGGCGTGCTCCTTGAAATCCATCCAGACAAAGGCGTGCTCCTCGCGCGAATAGTTGCGCAGGATGTAGACGATGCCGGCGTGCACCGGGCCGACGATCAGAAGATGCAGCCCGACCAGCAGCATGGCAACCAGGATGTAGAGCTGCAGGATCTGGACATTGGCGAAATCGATAAAGGAAATGCCCTCCTGGAGCGGCAGCCCCGATTTTTCGAACATCTCGGCCAGCAATTCCGGCGTCAGGGCCGGGAAAAAGGCCTGGACGACAAACGAGGCGCCGAAAAAGGCGACCAGGAAAGCCGGCAGGCTGAACAGGATGTACATCAGGTTGATCGTCACGATCTTCCAGAATTTTCGCCCCAGGATGGAAAAGAAGAGGGCAAACGGCCCCTTGGGCGGTTCATCCGGGTAAACACCCGGCCCTTCCTTGGTATAGTCAAACAAACCGAAAAAACCTGCCATGAATGGTCCTCCCCGCCCGGCTGCGTCCGATGGACCCTGCGGTCCCGCGCCCAGGCGATATTATTATACGTTATTATACGGCTCCGGATGCATCGAAATCCCGTCAGATTTGTGAACGAAACGTGAACGGAGATGGTCTTCGGCCGCCAGCTGGTCGATTCTGGCCAGGGACCGCTCGATCATCAGGCGCAGCCGAACCTCTTTTTTTATCCGGCCCTTTTCCTCCAGATCGGCGACCAGGCCGAAATTGGCGTTCATCGGCTGGAAATGGCGGATACGCTCGTCTGAAATGTAGTCGCCCAGGGAACCGATCACCGTCTGGTTTCCGGGCAGCCGGGCCAGCCGCTCCGGCCGGCTTAAACCGGAATATTGCAGGGCGGCCTGCCAGCCGGCGACAAGGCCGGACGCGGCCGATTCGACATAGCCTTCGACGCCGGTGATCTGGCCGGCAAAATAGAGGCCTTCGCGCTGACGCACACTGTAGTCGGCATCCAGCACCTGGGGCGACGGCAAGTAGGTGTTGCGGTGCATGACGCCATAACGGACGAACACGGCTTGTTCGAGACCGGGGATCAGGCGGAAAACGCGCTGCTGCTCGGGAAAGGCCAGCCGGGTCTGGAAACCGACCAGGTTGTAGAGGCTGGCGGCGTGGTTGTCCTGGCGCAGCTGGACGCAGGCGTAGGGTTCGCGTCCGGTGCGCGGGTCGGTCAGGCCGACCGGTTTGAGCGGGCCGAAGCGGATCGTGTCGCGGCCGCGCGCGGCCATGATCTCGATCGGCATGCAGCCTTCGAAGATCTGGCGGCGGTCGAAATCGTGCACATCAGCAGTCCGGGCCGAGGTCAAGGCCTGCCAGAACGCGTCGTACTCGGCCTCATCGAGCGGGCAGTTGATGTAGTCGTCCCCGCCCCTTCCGTAGCGCGACTGACGGAAAGCAATAGACATGTCGACGGAGTCAGCTTCGACAATCGGCGCGGCGGCGTCGAAAAAATGCAGCGGTGTCGTGCCGAGGGCGCTGTTGATCGCGTCGAAAAAGGTACTGTCGGTCAGCGGGCCTGTGGCGACGATCACCAGTTCGTCATCCGGAATGGCGTCGGCGCGGGCACAGACACGAGAAATCAAAGGATGCGCGTCAATCCTTTGCGTGACCAAGCGCGAGAACTGCTCGCGATCGACCGCCAGGGCGCCGCCTGCGGGCAGGGCCGACTGGTCGGCGCAATCGATGATCAGCGACCCGAGCCGGCGCATCTCTTCCTTAAGCAGTCCGACCGCGTTTTCCAGCCGCGCCGCCCGCAGCGAATTGCTGCAGACCAGCTCGGAGAGGGTCGGCAGATGGTGGGCCGGGCTCATCTGGACCGGCTTCATTTCGGTCAGCGTAACCGGGACGTCCCGGCAGGCCAGCTGCCAGGCGGCTTCACAGCCTGCCAGTCCGGCGCCGACGACCTGGACTTGGCGGAGCGTCATGCGTCGGATTCCTTCTTGCGCGCGGTTTTCGTGGTTTTCGTGGCCTTTGTGGTTTTCGTCGTTTTCGTCGTTTTCTTAGCCGCAGCCGGTTTTGCTTTTGCCGCCGTCTTTTTGCTGCGCGAACTTGAGGTTTTGGCGGCCGTCGTTTTAGCACGCGGACTTGCCTCTTTCGCAATCGGCGCGTCCTGATCCTCTTCAAGGTTTTCAGCCGGCTTTTCCTTCTTGGCGTTGGTCGGGCAGTCGCGGTTGCCGCAGCGCGGATAGGTGCGGCCGCGGTAGCGCTTCCAGACCATGTAGGAACCGCAGACCTCGCAGGTGCGGCCCTCGATCGGGATGTCCCAGCTGATAAAGCCGCATTCCGGATCCGGCCCCTGGCGGTCGCAGGTGTAGAACTGGCTGCCCTTGTACTTGCGCGAGACGCGGCTGACCAGGCCCGAACCGCACAGCGGGCACTTGCCCTTGACGGCGTTCTCGATGTTGCGCGTGTAGCGGCATTCCGGGTAGCGTGAGCAGGCGATGAATTTGCCAAAACGCCCTTCTTTAATCACCAGGTCGCCCTCGTGGCATTCCGGGCATTTCTCCCCGATCGGCTTGTCGGCGATCTTGACCCGGTCGATGGTCGACGCCTGTTCGATCAGCTTGTGGAAATCCGGGTAGAAGGCGTCCAGGATGCCGACCCAGTCTTCCGCGCCAGATTCGACCGTATCGAGGCTCTCTTCCATGCGGGCTGTGAACGTCGTGTCGACGATGTTGGCGAAGTGGTCTTCAAGCAAACCGGTCACGGTTTTGCCCAATTCGGTCGGCAGCAGGTGCTTGCCGTCTTTTTCGACGTAAAACCGGTCCAGGATGGTCGAAACCGTCGGCGCGTAGGTGGACGGGCGGCCGATCCCCTTTTCTTCCAAGGCCTTGATCAGGGTCGCTTCGGTGTAGCGGGGCGGCGGTTGGGTGAATTTTTGTTCCGGAACCACCCGGTCCGCCAGCAGCGTCTCCCCTTCCCGCAGCTCGGGCAGCTTTTCCTTGCCGCCGGCGTCCTCGTCGGCTGTTTTTTCAGCTTCCTGATCGACCAACTGGACGCCGTACTGGGCCAGGTATCCCGGAAAGCGGATCGTTTCGCCCTGGGCGCGGAAAACATGGCTGCCGGCGGCGATGTCCGCGGTGACGGTGTCGACCACGGCGGCGGCCATCTGCGAGGCGATGAACTTGTCCCAGATCAGGCGGTAGAGCCGGAACTGGTCGTAGGACAGCTGGTCCTTGAGGCTGTCCGGCTCCAGGTCGAAATGGGCCGGCCGGATCGCCTCATGGGCGTCCTGAGCCGAGTTCTTGTTCTTGTAGCGGCGGGTGGTGCGGGGCAGGTAATCGTCGCCGAATTTGTTCAGGATGTGCTTGCGCGCCTCCTGTCCTGCCTCGTCGGACACGCGCACCGAGTCGGTGCGGATATAGGTGACCAGGGCGACCGCGCCGGCTTGCGGCAGTTCGACCCCCTCGTAGAGCTGCTGGGCGACGCTCATCGTCCGCCGGGCCGTGAAGCCGAGGTAGCGGGCGGCCTCCTGCTGCAGCGTGCTGGTGGTGAATGGGGCGGCAGGATGGCGCTGGCGGGTGCTCTTCTTAAGGTTCCAGACCGAAAAGTCGCGCCCGTCCAGGTCTTTGATGACCGCCTCGGTTTCACCCTGACTGGTCAGCTTTTCCTTTTTCAGGCTGCCGTCACGGATTTCACCGTGATAACGCGCCCGGAACAGCGGATCCGACGCCGTCTGGCGCAGCCAGGCGGTCAGCAGCCAGTACTCCTCCGGCTTAAAGGCCTCGATTTCGCGCTCACGCTCAACGACAAGCCGTGTGGCCACCGATTGGACGCGGCCGGCTGACAGGCCTTTCTTGACTTTTTTCCAGAGCAGCGGGCTGAGCTCATAGCCGACCAAACGGTCGAGGATGCGCCGGGCCTGCTGGGCGTTGACCAGGTTCATGTCGATCGGCCGCGGCTGGCTGACCGCGTTCTGGACGGCCGGCTCGGTGATCTCGTTGAAGCTG
>JAAZFW010000329.1 GCA_012511525.1 Clostridiaceae bacterium | reverse complement strand
GTCCGCATGGCCTGCAGGGCCTGGACGGGATCAACTACCCCACGAACCTGGGTGCGGCCTGTTCGTTCAACCCGGAACTCAGAAAAGAAAACTATGCCCATATCACGGCGGAAATGCGTGCGCGCGGCGCCCATGTCGGGATCGCGTCGACCCTGGATCTGCTCTGCGATCCGCGCTGGGGACGTAGTGAAGAATGCTACGGCGAAGACCCTTTCCTCGCTTCGCGTATGACCGAAGCGGTTACAACCGGTTTGCAGGGCGAAACGATCGCGGATTTAACGCGTCAGGATAAACTGGCCGTGCAGCTCGAACACTACGCGGCCCAGGGCTCGGCGATCGGCGGACATAACGGCGGCGCCTCGAATATCGGCGAACGCGAACTGCGGGAACGCCACCTCCCGATGATCAGAGCAGGCTGCAAAGCGCACGCGCAGACGGTCACGTCCGCCTATACCGCTGTCGATGGGGTATTTTGCAATGCCAGCCGCTTCCTGATGACCGAGGTGCTGCGAAAAGAGCTGGGCTTTGACGGTTTTGTCTTGTCCGACGGCAGCGCGGTGGATTACCTGACCGTCCTGACAGGCGGACTATCGGCCGGAAAAAACAATCCCGCCGCGTTAACGAAAGCCGCCGCGCTGGCCTTGAACGCCGGCGTCGACATGGCGCTGTGGGGCAGCGCGTTTGATTATCTGGCACAAGCTTATAACCAGAACCTGGGTTGTATCGAAACCATAGACGAGGCCGTACGCCGCGTGCTGCGCGTCAAATTCCGGCTCGGCTTGTTCGAGAAGCCCTTTGCGGACGAACACGCCTGGGAGCAGGTGGACCTGACCGCGGCACGCTGTTCCGCGCGCGACATGGCGCGCGAAGCGATCGTGCTTCTAAAAAATGACGGTTTGCTGCCGATCTCGCCGGCAGGCAAAAAAATCGCGGTCATCGGGCCGAACGCACATAACCTGTACAATCAACTCGGCGATTATACCGCCGAGCAAAAACCCGGTACCGGCGTGACCGTGCTGGACGGCATCAAGGCACTGGCGAAAGATGCCAGCTGGGTCCGTTATACGCGCGGCTGCGGCATCCGCAATCCCTCAAAGGACGGTTTCGCGGCGGCCATTCGCCTGGCTCAGGACGCCGACTGCGTCATTCTCGTGCTTGGCGGCTCCAGCGCGCGCGATTTTGGAACGCAGGCAGACGAAAACGGTACGGTCATCGCAAGCGATGACCAGGAGATGGACTGCGGGGAAGGCCGGGATGTGGCGTCCCTGGCGCTTGGTGGGGTGCAGGAGCAGCTGGCCCAGGAACTTGTCGCAACAGGAACCCCCGTGGCTGTCGTCCTGATCGAAGGCCGGCCGCACGCCGTCACCTGGCTGGGCGAGCACGGTTCGGCCCTGCTTGCCGCATGGTATCCGGGCATTGAGGGCGGCACGGCGATCGCCGAAATCCTGTTCGGGGCCGCCAATCCGAGCGGAAAGCTCGCGGCGTCGATTGCGCACAGCTCGGGGCAGCTGCCGGTGTTTTACAACCGCTATCCGAATGATCCTGCCCGATATGTCGACAACCCCGACACGCCGTCTTACCCCTTCGGTTTCGGGCTGTCCTACACCCGTTTCACACTGCGTGATGTGAAAGTCAGTGCGCCCTTGACCGTAGCTCAGCTCGAACGCGGCGAGCGCGTGAGCGTTGCGGTCGCCATCCGCAACAACGGCGAACGGGCCGGAGCCGAGGTTGTCCAGCTGTACGTGCGCGACCTCGAGGCGAGTGTCCTGCGCCCGGTTAAAGCATTGAAGGGGTTTACGAAGGTCTTTCTCCAGCCCGGCGAAGCGAAGACCGTGGTCCTCACGCTGGGGTATGACGAACTGGCGCTATACGATGCCACCATGACTTGCGTTGTTGAACCCGGGAATTTTGCGCTCTGGGTTACCAACGGGGCGGACCAGATATTGGAAAGCCGTTTGCAGGTGCTGGTGGCAAAAGTCTAGTTCTGCCGCACCGGCTTTCCGGTATGCGCCTGAATTTCCTTGATCCAGGTGTCGATCTCATCCGGTGGGGTGAACCCGAGCTCGCCCAGCGGCCACGGCTTGCCGATCCGCTCCGCCTTGCTGCGCCCCAGCGGGTGGTAGGGGTGGACGGTGACTTCCTTTATGTTGGCCATGGACTGGGCCAGTTCGCCCAGGCGGCGCAGGTGATCGCGGTCCGTGTTGGAACCCGGGATGAGGGGGCAGCGCAGGACGATGCGCCCGCCTGCCGCGTCGATTTGCGCCAGGTTGGTGAGGATCGGCTCGAGCGGTACGCCAGTCAGCTTTTGGTGCCGTTCGGGGTTCGTGTCTTTCATGTCGTACAAGAAGAGGTCGACAACCTCAAGCAGGGACAGGAACTGCCCGGTCGGCGCATAGCCGCAGGTGTCCAGGCACGTGTGCAGGCCTTCCGACCTGGCTGTGCGCAGCAGGGCCGCCGTAAACGGGAACTGCGCCATCGGCTCGCCGCCCGACACGGTCAGGCCGCCGCCGGATGACTGGTAGAACGGGAGGTCGCGCAGCACATCGTCCAGCACCTGCCGGACCGTCATTTCACGCCCGACCAGCTCGATTGCCCCGGCGTAGCACTGCCGGGCACAGATGCCGCAGCCGGCGCAGTGTTCGCGCAGCAGGACATGGCGGGTGTCCCGGATGACATGG
>JAAZFW010000328.1 GCA_012511525.1 Clostridiaceae bacterium | reverse complement strand
TAGCCAACCATCTGGCCGTTGATCCAGACGTAAAAGGCGGTCTCCACGCCGTCAAAGCGGATGAAAAGATCCCCGTCCAGGTATTCGTCTGGCACGGTGAAGGTCTTTCGGTAGCAGCCGGTCGGGTTGTCCCGGGGCAGCTCGGGCGGATTGGGAACCTGCAAGCCTGCTTTAGCCGTAACGGCTTGCGGCGTGCCCGGATCCAGCCGCCAGGGATAGACATAATTGGTATAAATCGGCTCGCCGAAGCCCTGTGTCTCCCAATTGCCCGGTACGGTGATCGAGGCAAAGTCTGAGGGAGCATCATCGGACACGTAGAATTCGTCCACGTCATCCGGCGACCGGTAGAGCCTGAAATCGTACCGCCCGTCCAGGGACCTGACCCGGGGTGAACGTGTCCGGTCGCAGGTCCGGGCCAGTTCGGCCGACATGTAAGCCCCCCAGGGCGTGTGGGCCGGCGCCCGGTTCTGGGCGATGATGTCCGGGTTACGCCAGGCGGATTTCTGATTAAACGCGTCCATAGCTTATCTCCTTGCTTTACTGGCCATGCGGCTATCTCGTCATACGCATCGTTCCAACGCGTCGATCTCCGTGTCGATCCGGTCGATGTCCAGCGGGTAGGCCCCGAACGTTTTCACCGTGCGCACCATTTCGCGGATGTTCTCGTCGGGTGTGTCCCGCCCGCACTGGTCCGCGGTTGAGAGAATAAAGCCACCCCGCTGTCCCGCGGCCCGGATCGCCTTCAGGGATTCCAGCCGCACCCGTTCCGGTGTCCCGTTCAGCATGACATCGACGGTATGCAGGTTGCCCATCAGGCAAAGCTGATCGCCAAAGGACCGGGCGATCTCCGCGAGGGAACAGTCCCCCATAGGCGGCTCTTCGAGCGGGTTGACATAACAGAGGTCGCTTTCTTCGGCGCAGCTCTTGACCAGGTAGCGCGAGAGGCCGCAGCAATGGACACCTGAGATCACGCCGGCTTCACGGCACATCCGGGTGATTTTCTGGATGGTCGGAAACGAATAGCGTCGCCAGATCTCCGGCGACTGCAGCGTGATCGACCCGCTGCCCCCGGTCAGGACGCCGTCGGTCCCGGCATCCAGAACCATCTCCAGCATCTTCAGCGCCTGTTTCTCCTGAAGCTGACGCAGCTCTTCGAACAGCTCCGGTTCATCGTAGATGGCATAGGTGGCCGCTTCCAGGCTCCCGTTGAAGGCGCCGCTCCAGACATGAAGACCCGGCGGATAGACGGGTGCGCACATGACACCCCGCTCGCCCAGCGCTTTTTTTGCTGCCTGAAGCGGTCGGCGTCGTATGTGACCGGCACCTGGAGCAGATATTTGTACTTATCGATGTCTTGCGCGACGTTTTTGATCATCTTCTCGGTCGTTGTCGGCGGGTTGTCGACAGGAAACCATGTCACCTCGGAAAGATCTCCGGCCGGCGTCTCCACGACGGTGCGGCGCACCCATTTTTCCGGGCTCTTTTCAAGGAATTCATAGCGCCAGTTCAACGCGACCGGGAACGTATAATCGAGCCGACCATACGTGTACCAGCCATCCAGGTCAAAAGTCCGGCAGGCCTCAATGTAGGCGTCACCCAGAGGCGGGTCATCTTCGGCATAGATCGACCAGAACGGCTTGCCGGTCAAGCGGGAGGGGATCATGTTGGACACGTCGGGCGCGACCGGAACACGATCCGGCGTGCCGTTTCGCATCGCGGTCAGCATGCGTTCGCGCGGCGTCATCTGTTCCATGGGCAGCTTACCTCGTTGCTTGCGGTGTCTGTGATGATCGTGCTGTTCTGGCAAGAAGTCGCTCTAGATCCGGATTCCGAGCGATAAGGCCTGCTGTCGGATGAAGCTTGCGGCAGCATCGACCTCGTCGGGCTGGCTCATGTGCTCCATCATCAGGGCGGCCGGGGTCGGCAGCTTGTTCAGTTCACGCAGGTATACGGTGTAGTCGAGCGCGCCGAGCCCGGGCCGGCATTCGCTCAGGTGCGTGGTCAGGCGGCTTTCCAGGCGGATGTCCTTGGCGTGACAGCTCTTGATGTAGGGACCAAGCTTGGCGAACAGCTCCTTGATGACGTCCCCGTTGTCCGCATAGGCCCGCGGGCTGCATATGATGTTGACCGGATCGAGGTGCACGGCGAACGACGGCCGGTCGATCGCCCGGATCAGATCGAGGTAGGTGTCGGCGCTGTCCGGCAGCATCCAGGGCATCAGCTCCAGGGTATAAAACGTCCGCATCGGGCGAACCGTGTCGATGATCCGGCGGACCACGTCGACGATGCGGACGAACGTCTCCGCTTTGAAGTTGTCCGGGTGCGGGCCGTCCCAGATGTCGGAACAGGATCCGGCGATGTTGACGCAGCAGGCGGCGCCGACCCGGTCCGCCAGATCGAGCTGACCACAACAAAAATCGAAGGCCTGGCGGGCGGTGCGCGCGTCCCGGCTGAGCGGGTTGCTCCAGGCGCCGACCTCCGCGATGTGCAGCGGGTGTTCGCGGATTAACCGGACATAGGCGTCGATCAGATCCGGAGGATCCGTATGTTTCAACGGGAAAAAGACCGCTGAATAACCCAGTTTCATGACCTCGTCGCGCCATTCCTCCGGGTTGCGGCACGCTTTTAGGACCGGTCCGCCAAACAGCATGGGGAGTCCTCCCTCCGGGTACGCGCGGGCAGAGCGTCTACTTACACCCAAACGTCTTCTCTTTCAGATCCAGGTAGTACAGGTAATCCTGATCGCTGACATTGGGCGGGCAGCGGTGGTCGCAGAACGGGATATAGCCGCCGCGCGCGACCAGCGGCACCAAGGTCTCCATGTAGCGGTCGATCGCCTCGCGTCCGGCGCCAAGCTGCATCTTGTCGAAGCCGCCCATGATGCGCAGCTCATGGCCATAGGTCTCGAACAAGTCAGCCGGATGCGTGCAGCTGTTGACCTCGTACGGAAACAGGCAGTTGATCCCGCTGGCCAGAAAGCCCGGCAGCAGGGGACGGACATCGCCGTCGCAGTCGGTATACCAGATGTCGATGCCATGGGCCTTGAGCTTCTGATTGATGCGCTTGTAGCGCGGCACGACCACGGACTCGAAAAAATCGAGCCGGACGATTGGACCCTTGTTGAAGCAGATGTCCTCCCAGCCGGCCGCAAAATCGAACTGGAAATGGGGCAGCAGCTGGTCCAGGCTGTGTTCGACCAGGCGGCAGGCCGTTTCGACCATGTCCTCGACCATCTCCGGATAGTCGTAGCAGGCGTAGGCCAAACCTTCGAAGGTCAGCATGTCGCGGATCTTGCCGATCATGGAGCCGGTGTTGACACCGAGCGGGTAGTCGCGGTCGTCAGGATGAGCGCGCTTGAGGGCGTCGATGTCCAGTGTGCGCGTTTCGTCGATCTGGAAGCGTTCCCGCTTGACTTTATGCCAGTCGTCCGGCGTCTCGATCGAGGAGCGCAGGAAGTGCGGGATCGTGTCATGGCTGTCGAGCGGGACCTCAGCCAGCAATCCATCGCCGTTGATGATTATCTTGTGCTTGCTGTCCCGGCTGATCTCGTGCGTCTCGAAGGGCGGCAACATCCAGGTGCGTCCGCCGATCACCTCGATGCGGTCAAAGTTGAAGAAGATATCCGCCTCGCGGTTGTTGCGGATGTTGTGGTCACGAAACAGCTTCCAGAGCTGGAAATTCTCTTCCCAGTAGCCGAACTCCATGTTGAAGCAGCGGTCGACGTCCTGGTAATGCATCTGGCGGTTGAAGCGTTCACGATCGGTCAGGGTGCCTTTCCACTTGGGCCGGATAGGTGAGATCGCCATGGGGGTTATCCTCCGAAATAAATTTGTCGCTTGGCATCTGTTCAGGAGCGGGTGTCACGATGCGTGACGTCCAGCAGCGGGTATTCGGCCAGGTAGTCAGATAGCAGACCGCATTCGTCCAGCAGCTTAACCAGGCTGTAGCGGGTGCGGTAGTCCTTGCCGGCGTGCATGGAGCGGTTCAGCATGGCCTGGTCGATACCCAGCTGGGCGGCGTCTTCCGGGCCACCCAGATCCTGCCAGGCCTGGCGGATGCGCGTGAAGGGCGGCAGATCGTCGATCACGGCCTGCAGGTCTGAAAAACGCGCCAGGGCCTGGCGAATGCGCTTTTCCTGTTCCGGCCAGTCGAGGAAATCGTCCGGATTTTCGCGCATGATTTCGGTCGCGGCCTCCTCGCGGTAGGCTTCCAGCAGCCAGGCCGTCCGCGCTTCGCGGCCAAGACGCCGGCGGCGGATATCGGCCAGGTCGAGGCGAGACAGGTCTTCCCTGGCAAAGCGCAGGTAGAGCGGCCAGACCAGCAAGGTGGACAAGCCGACGGCCGTGCCGTGCGGCGGCTGCCGTTCGCCCTTTAAGAGCTTCATCATGTCCCAGTAGTGGACGATGTTGTGTTCGACCGAGGCGACGGCCCGCGTGTGGCCGACCACCATGATCGTCACACCGGCCAAAAGCAGCGCTTCGATCAGGACGCGGACGCCCGCCTCACTTTTGCTTTTCAAGTCGTCAATATGGTCAAGCAGCTTGTTGACCGCCTGGACCACGATCTCGCCGCAGACCGTGCAGATGCGCTCGCCGTTGACGATGCCGCCGATCTGCCAGTCCACCCAGGCGATGTACTTGCCCAGGACATCGCCGATCCCCGAGAGAACCATTGGCATCGGCGCCGTGCGCAGGATGTCGAGGTCGCAGACGATGATCTCCGGGCAGTTTGCCGCGCGGTGGATCTTGACCCCGCGCAGGATCAAAGGCGCCACGACCGAGGTGTAGCCGTCCATCGAGGGCGCGGTCCCGACGCAGACAAAGGGTTTTCCGGTCCGCACCGCCACCACACGGGTGGTGTCCGTGATCGAGCCGGAGCCGACCGAGATAAGAAATTCCGTCTCAGGCTGCATCGTCAGCAGGACTTCGCCGCAGGCCCGTTCGTCGGGCACCAGCTCGCCGTCGCGGTGCAGCACGCAGGGCAGCACGGTAAAACCGGCCGCGCGCAGCAGCCCGGTCAGTTTTTCGCCGACCAGCGGCCAGGTGTTGTCATCGGCGACCAGAACAGCCTGGCGACCCAACCCGCGTTTCTGGATCAAGGTGGGGACGCGGTCGATCAGGCCCGTGCCGACATAGATGTCCTGGGTCGGCAGGCGGTGCTCGCCGCCGCAGTCGCAGACAAGGCCGGTCAGGGTCAGTTTGCTGTCTGAATCGTATTGGATCTTCACAGCCATATGGTTCTCCTCGTACGCCTAGCGGCGGTAGTACAACCTCATCTTAACACAGTTCCCAAACCTGGGAAGACCTGACCTCTTGGTCTGGACATTCCCGGCTGTCTGGCCAATAATGAAGACAAGCCCCCTGGGCAGCACGATTTCAGGCAAAAAGGAAGGTGATCTGGATGGCTAAGCTTCGTATCGGCATCATCGGTACGGGCGGCATCGCTCACGCCCATATGCGGGCGTACCGGCAATTTGAGGATGTCGACATCGTCGGCGGCGCCGATATTGTCCCCGGCAAGGCGCGCGCGTTCCTGGACGAATTCGGCCTCACCAAGGCCAAGGCGTTTACCTCTGCCGCGGACCTGATCAAAAATGTCGCCATGGACGGGGTCAGTGTCTGCACCTACAACAAGACCCACGCCGAATGCGCGATCCTGGCCCTGGAGGCAGGTCTTCATGTCCAGTGCGAGAAGCCGATGTCCTTCACGCTGCAGGAAGCCGTCGAGATGGTGCGGGCATCGCGCAAAGCAGGCAAGATCCTGACGATCGGTTTCCAGCCGCGCTACAGCTTCATGCGCCAGAAGGTCGACGAGATCATCGCCTCCGGGGCGATCGGTAAGGTCTACTACGTCCAGAGCGGCGGCGGCCGGCGGCGCGGCATCCCGCCGGGAACCTTTGTCG
>JAAZFW010000327.1 GCA_012511525.1 Clostridiaceae bacterium | reverse complement strand
CCCGACAGCAGTGTGCCGAGGATGCCCTCGCCCCAGGTGATCCGATTCGGGCCGCCTTCGTCCTCCGTATACTGGTCCGAGGGAATGCCGGTCGCCAGATAAGAACCGGTCGTATCCAGGAAGGCCCCGGCCGCCGCGTACGGATTATCGGCGCTCAGGCCGGTGTACACGGCGTCGAGCACCGCCTCGATGCGCTGGTCGGTCAGGTAGCGGATGCCCTGGCCAGAGGTGCTGATGTACGCTTCCCGGTTGTCGTAGTCGATCAGGAAAAGAATGCCGCTGTAGTCGGCCCCGACTCCGTAGCCCTGCTCGTCGAAAAAATCGTCGGCAAAGTCGCGCGCCGATTTTCCCTGGGCGTCCGCGGTCGTCACGATCACGATGTCCATGCCGTACGATTGGCCCAGCTGATCGGCTTCGGCCGCCAGCTGGCTGATTTCCTCAGCAGAGAAAACACCGGCCAGGTCGACGACCCGATCCAGCGCGGCTGCAGGACGGGCCGGAACCAGGAGCAGCAGCAGGAGCAGGCCCAGGGCCAGCATTCGCTTCGTTTGCCGTTTCACCATAGGAAGAGCCCCCCCAGTATGAGCGCGGCCAGAACGGCGGCGCCGATCAGAAGCGATGTCACGCTCAGCTTCTTCTGGTCGACAGGCAGTTCGCCGTGGATCTTGCCGGTTTGGCCGTTGATGCCGTAAATAAAGGTTTTGCCCCGGTAGAAATAGGTCATAATCCAGGCCGGCAGCAGCGTGTAATGCCAGGCGCGGGCCGCAATGCCGACGTCTTTGCGCGTCAGGTTAACCCGGTTGTAGGCCCCGATCGTGTCCTGGACCAGCGTCTCGGCATACTGGCGCACCCGGTTTTCGATGACCGGCTGGACTTCCGGCTGCTGGATGTCGTATTTCTCGGCGAAAAAACCGCTCAGGTAGGCTTGTGAGAAGTCGACAGCGGCCGTTTCGTCATAGGGCGTAATCGAATCGATCAACTGGCGGTCGATCTTGCGGATGGCGACCTCGTGCACGTGGCTGACATCGACCGTGCCCTTGCGTTCCAGGATAAATTCCTTGTGCTCCGTGTACTCCGTATTGCCGGACGACCAGACACGCAGGTTGGTCGCCGTACCGGCGTAATCGATGCTGGCCTGGTAATCCGCCATCCAGTGCGGCAAATAGATGCCGGTCATTTTCTCCAGCTGGGAGGCGCTGGTGAAATCCTTGGGGACGAATTTCTTGCTGCGGGCATAGGTTTTGAAGATGTCCAGCGCCCTTTCCCGGTCAACCGCGAACGGGATGAGTTTCTGGGGACGGTAGCTGCCGATCAGGCGCTCGGTCACCAGGACCGGATTGTGGCAATAGTAACAGAAGGTCGCGGAGGTGGTCTCATCGGTCACCACCTCCGCACCGCAGCTGTCGCAATGGTAGCTGATCAGGTGGCTGTTTTCGTCTGTCTCGCGGGGCAGCTTAGCAGGCTGCTCGGCTTCTGTCTCCAGCTTTTGGTTGTACGCTTCAATCTCAGCGATGGAAAATTCGCTCAGGCAAAAGTCACAACGCACCTTTTGCAGCTCGGGGGCAAAAAGAAGCCCGGCGCCGCAATTCGGGCATTTGTAGGTAGAAGTCGCCAAACCATCACCACATTTCTGTCAAAAGGTCCTGTCGCAGGTCAGAAAGGATTGCCGCATTCCGGGCAGAACTTGGGCTTGCTGCCCGTCACCTGGTGACCGCACTTCGCACAGGCATAGGTTTCCGGGCGTGGCTTGCCGCATTCCGGGCAGAATTTGCCGGTGTTGACCGAACCGCAGGAGCAGGTCCAGCCGTTCGCACCCTGGACCACACCGCCGACAGCCGCCGGTGCCGGCGCTGCCTGCTGCTGTTGTTGCTGCATCTGCTGTTGCTGTATCTGCTGCAGGTTCGCCTGGGACGCCGTGCCCATGTAGTTGCCACCGGCCTGCATGCCGATGCCCATACCCATGAACGTGGCGGCGCTGCCGTTTGGATTCGATCCGGCTGCCTCCAGACCACGGGCGATCGAGCCCTGCACATAGCCTTCGCGGACGTTCGGGTCGCCCAGCATCGCGCCCTTGTTGCGCATGTTGATCAGCTCACGGGACTCGTCATCGTAGGAGATGCTGGCGATGCCGACCGCCTGGACTTCGAACCCGCGCATCTTGTTCCAGCTCTCGTCGAGCACATTCGCCATATACTGACTCAGCTCGCGGCTGCGCGACGGCACATGGGAGATGCGGATGCCGTCGACCGACATCTGGTTCATGACGGACTGCAGCGCCTCGAGGAACTCCGAGAGGTATTGCTCGTTGATGTCGTCGATTTCGACGCGATCCTGGTTCTTGGGAATCGCTTCGGCAAAAAACTGCAGCGGGTTGGTGATCTTGATCGAGTAGGTGCCGTGCGTGCGCAGGAAGAGCTCGGCGTTGTAGAAGCCGTCAAAGTAGTTGAGGGCGTTCTTGGTGCCGAACTTGATCCCCTTGATCTCCTGCAGGTTGACGAAAAAGACCTTCTGGGCCGTCGGCGTCACCCCGCCGTACTTGATGCGGTTGAATGTTTCCTTGAGCGAGTCGCCGAATCCGCCAGAAAACAGGGACGGCAGCGACGAATTGTTGACCGTGTAATAACCCTCTTCAGCGGTGTAGTCGACCACCTTGCCGCCATCGACCAGCATCATGAACTGGTTGGGATAGACGTGGATGACCGAACCGTTGGAAACGGTGTTGTCCGTCCCCTTGACATTGCTGTTGCGCCGGTCGTCGCGGCGAACCTTGACCCCCCGGGTAAAGACGGTCGAATCACTCATGTCGTCCGGTTCGAGAACCT
>JAAZFW010000326.1 GCA_012511525.1 Clostridiaceae bacterium | reverse complement strand
TGGCAGAGCCTCGGGCCCGGGTAAAGCAGCGGCTCATCCTTGACCGCGAGAATCAGGGACGGGTGGCGCTTCTGCCAGCGGGGATCCTGGTTGGAACGGTTGAAGACATCCTTGTAATGGCGGATGACGACGACCGGGCAGCCGTCCAGCCGTAACAGCACCTGGCGGGTCAGCGGCCAGTCAAAAGATCGTTCTTCGGCGTAGACCGCTTCAAAGCGCCGCCGTTGTCTTGAGCTGGCGGATGAGGTCATCGATCGCTTGCTTCCTTTCGCGTTTGTCATGGATTTTGAGACCGCAAGACTGCCTGATCAGCGGCCAGGGGTCTCGGCCGGCGCGGATGGCCTGCCGGACAGCCAAGTCCAGCTGGCGCCTGAGTGAGGCAGTCAGGTGCATCGTCTCCTGGGCTAAATCCAGCAACGCTTGCTGCTCGGGCAGGTAAGCGGCCGGTCTGCCGTCTGCCGGACCTCCCCGGAATGTTGTGACAGTGCGATCGATCTCAATCATCCGTTCCCTGATCTGCCGCGTGAGCGCCGCAGCGTCCAGGCAAGCTGCATCCAGGTGGTCCGACACGATTTTCAAGACCAGCAGGCGGTCGGCCGAAACAAAGCGGGCAGCGGCTTCGCAGAACCCGGCGGACTCCATATCGTACCAGGCATCATCTTCGGACCGGTCCTGCCGGACCGGCGCCGGCGCGCAGCGCAGATGGACGGGCTCAAGGCCGAGCTCTTGCCGGAAGTCGGGGTAATAATCGCGCCGCGTATCCAGATCGGTGACCCGGCCGGCCAGCACGAGTGTGCTGGTCTCAACGGATGCCCGGTTCGTGCCGCAGCAACCGAAATTGACCAGGCATGCGTCCTGAAGCAGCTCCGGAAAGGCGCCGAACAAGTAGGCAACAGCCATGGCGGCGCGCATTTTGCCTGTTCCGCTGACCACGAGCAACTGATCCGCGCCGCGGTACAGGGGAAAGGCACGGGCCGTCATGTCCCGTTTCATCTTGTTCGCTTCGATCACCGGTCTTGCCTCGGCCAGCAAAGCCACGATCCAGACGAGCACAAAAACAACCCCTTTCCCGTTTATTATATCAGCCGCCCGTGTATAATCATAACGGAAGGATCTGGTGCGCATGGTACTGCCTATCCGGCTGCTGGACTTCGACCGCTCTTATCAGCAGCAGACCTTTTTTCAAAACCGACCCGCGGACCGGCTCTCGCTGACCGATGTGCCTCAATCGCGCCGGCTCTGCGAGCGATTGGCGCTGGAGACAATCCGGGCCCGGCTCGCCGCCTGTGCTCCCGCGCTCGTCACCTTCATCGGCAGCAATCACTACCATTATGTGACAGCCCTCCTGCTGCAAGCCATTCGCGAGCCGTTCGTCCTGGTGCTCTTCGATCACCATGCCGATTTTTACCCGTCGCCCGCGCCGGATTTGATCTCCTGCGGCAGCTGGCTGCGAAATGTCCTGGACGAGCTGCCCTTGCTGCAGCAGGCCCTGGTCCTGGGCGCAGGACGCGACCCCCGGACCAGCCGCCTGGCCCGCCGCTGGGGCGGCAGGCTGGTGATGGTTGATGAACAGCAGCTGATGCGCGACCAGGCGGTGAAAGCGTTTCTTGGCCGCCACGTTGCCGGCCGGGCTGTCTATGTCAGCATTGACAAGGATGTCCTCGATCCCGGCGAAGCGGTGACCGCCTGGGATCAGGGGCACGTGCGATTGGATCAGCTGACCGGCCTGATCCGCCAGGTCAGGTCCATGGCCCGGCTGATCGGCTGCGATGTCTGCGGGGAAGCGGACCTGGATCCCCTGACGCCGCACAGCCTGGCAGATCAGGTTCTTGATCGCAACAACCGGGCCAACGCGGCGATCCTGGATGCGATCGGCAAATCGGGGAAACTGTAGATGCAGATGCGGACTTGCCAGGTATTTCTATCCGTGTCATGCTTGGGTGGCAGAGAACATAAAGGAGGACAAGGACATGTTTTTTTTTGTCGGCACCTACACCCGTCTCGGCGGACCGGGCATCGCCTCGTGTTCCTGGGACGGCAAGCAGTTTCACGTTGAGCAGACGGTGGCGCTGCCTAACCCGACGTATCTTATCTTGTCGCTCAGCCAGGATCGGCTCTATGCGATCAGCAGCGATACGGCAGACCAGTCGGAGGGCGGTTCCTATGCGATGTTCGAACGTACCGGCGGGCAGCTTGTTATGCGCGCCCGCTACAACACCGGGGCGGCCGGCCCCTGCCACTTGTGCTTGAGTCCCGACGAACGGTTCCTTTATACCGCCAATTACGCTAGCGGCACGTTGTCTGTTTTCCCGCTCGATCCGCCAGGACCCCGCATCCAGCTCATCCGGCATCAGGGGCACAGCGTGCACCCAAACCGCCAGGCAGGCGCACATGTGCACCATGTGTCCTTTCTGCCTGGCACCCGGACACTGGCAGCGGTCGATCTGGGGCTCGATCAGGTTGTGCTCTACCGGCAGGACCCTCATACGGGCCTGCTGGAACGGTCAGGCCAGATGGATACCCCGCCTGGTCTGGGCCCCCGCCATCTGGCTTACGGGCCGGAACACTCGGCCTACCTGGTCCATGAGCTCGGCAATGCCGTCAGCCGCCTGGCTGTCTCGGGCGACACCCTGATCATGCGCGAAACCTGGCCAACATTGCCCGGAGGCTGGCAGGGTGAAAACACCTGCGCGGCGATTCGGGTCACCGGCTCCCATGTCATAGCTTCCAACCGGGGCCATGACAGCCTGGCCGTCTTCCAAATCCAGTCGGATGGCATGCTGAAACCCGCCGGAATCTTTGGTTCGAACGGCTCTCTGCCCAGGGATTTTTTCATTTTCCCCGACAATCGGATCCTTGTTGCCAACCAGGGCGGCTCCGTAACGCTGCTGGACTGGGATCCGGCAGCGGCGCGGATGAGCGCTTCCGCCGCTTTGCCCATGCCGGGCGCGGTCTGCGTCTGTCCGCTTCCGGAGGCCTGAAATCGCATCGCGATGCGTTTTTCTTGACAACGGTATTTTCCCTTTGCTAGCATGTTTGGCATACAGCCGATGCGCAGCACCGCGAAACAGGGGGAAAACACGATGAAGATTGCCTTTTCGACGCTGGGATGCCCGGATTTCAGCTGGTCAGACATCTATGCCATGGCCAAGGACCTGTCTTTCAACGGCATCGAGATCCGCGGGCTGGGCGATGAAATCTTCACGGTCAAGGCTCCGCCGTTTACGGACAACCAGCTGCCGGACACGGTTCGCCTGCTTAAACGGCTGCGTTTGGAAATCCCCTGCCTCTCGTCCGGCTGCTGCCTGAAGCACACAGACCAGGCCGAGCAGAACCAGGCTGAGATCGCCGCCTATATCCGGCTGGCGCAAAAGCTGAACACGCCCTTTGTCCGCATCCTGGCCGACCGCCAGCCCCACGTTGAAGGTGAGGTCGACGACGCAGCCATCCTGGAAGCGCTCCGCGGCCTGATCCCGATCGCGGAGGAAAGCTCCGTCACGCTGCTGATCGAGACCAATGGCGTCTATGCCGACACCGCCCGCCTGGCCCGGCTGCTCGACCAGGCGGCCAGCGACGCGGTCGCGGCCTTGTGGGATATGCACCACCCCTACCGCTTCGCAGGCGAGAGCGCCGGGACCACGGTCAAGAACCTGGGCGCCTATATCCGCTATGTCCATGTCAAGGACTCCGTGGTCGAAGACGGCAAGATCCGCTACTGCCTGATGGGCGAGGGCGACCTGCCGCTCGACGACATGATGCTGGCGCTGCGCTCGATCAACTACGAAGGGTACGTGTCGCTGGAGTGGGTCAAGCGCTGGGCCGGCGACCTGGCCGACGCCGGGATCGTCTTTCCGCATTTTGCTCACTTCATGGAACGCTACCTGGAGAAAAAGAGCGTCCGGGGCCACCTTCAAGCCAACCGCGCCGGGACCGGCCAGTTCATCTGGGAACGGGACAGCCTGATCGACCTGACCTTTCCCCAGGTTTTGGACCGGATGGCCGATACCTTCCCCGACCAGCAGGCCTTCCGCTTCATCACCCACGACTACACCCGAACCTACAGCGAGTTCCGCGACGATGTCGACGCCTTCGCCCGCTCCCTGATCGCGCTGGGCGTCAAGCCCGGCGACCATGTCGCCATCTGGGCGACCAACGTGCCCCAGTGGTTCATCACGTTCTGGGCGGCCACCAAAATCGGCGCCGTGCTGGTCACGGTCAACACGGCCTACAAGATCTACGAAGCCGAATACCTGCTGCGCCAGTCTGACACCCATACGCTGGTCATGATCGACGGGCACAAGGATTCGGACTATGTCGGGATCATCCGCGAGCTGTGCCCGGAGCTGGCTGCGGCTGAGGCGGGCCGGCCGCTTCACATCCGTCGGCTGCCGTTTTTGCGCAACATCATCACGGTCGACTCCCGCCAGCCTGGCTGCCTGACCTGGACCGACGCGCTCGAACTGGCGGACCGCGTGCCCCAGGAAGAAGTGCAGCGGCGCGCCGTGGCCCTGGACAAGCACGATGTCTGCAACATGCAGTACACGTCCGGCACGACCGGGTTTCCCAAGGGCGTCATGCTGACCCACTACAACGTGATCAACAACGGCAAGACGATCGGTGACTGCATGGACTTGTCGACAGCCGACCGGATGCTGATCCATGTGCCGATGTTCCACTGCTTCGGCATGGTCCTGGCGATGACCGCCGCCATGACCCACGGCACGGCGATGTGTCCGCTGCCGGCCTTTTCGCCCCGACTGTCCCTGCAGATCATTAACGATGAAAAAATCTCCTGCTGCCATGGCGTCCCGACGATGTTCATCGCCATGCTGGGCCACGAGGACTTTGCCCGGACCGACTTTTCGCCTATGCGCACCGGCATCATGGCCGGCAGCCCCTGTCCGGTCAAGGTGATGCAGGATGTCCAGGAAAAGATGAACATGCATGAGATCACGATCGTTTTCGGCCAGACCGAAGCGTCGCCGGGCTGCACGCAGAGCAGGGTCGACGACCCGCTCGATGTACGGGTCAATACGGTAGGCCGACCCCTGCCCGGCGTCGCCTGCAAGATCGTCGATCCCGTGACGAACCAGGAGCTGCCCGACGGGGTTGACGGTGAATTTGTCGCCCGCGGCTACAACATCATGAAAGGCTACTACAAGATGCCCGAGGCGACGCGCGCTGCCATCGACGAGGATGGCTGGCTGCACACGGGCGACCTGGCCCGGCGCGACGGTCAGGGCAACTTCAAGATCACCGGACGGATCAAGGACATGATCATCCGCGGCGGCGAGAACATCTACCCTAAGGAGATCGAGGATTTCATCTACACGCATCCGGATGTCCGCGATGTCCAGGTCATCGGGGTGCCGGACCGCCAGTACGGCGAGGAGATCATGGCCTGCGTCATTCTCAGGGAAGGGGCCGCGCTGACGGCCGAGGCGCTTAAGGAATACATCCGCGCGCATATGGCCAAGCACAAGACCCCGCGCTATATCGATTTTGTTACCGAGTTCCCGATGAACGCGGCCGGGAAAATCATGAAATACAAAATGCGCGAAGCCGCTGTTGAAAAACTGGGTTTGCAGACAGACAGCCGGATCGAGACCGCTTAGGAGGCAAATAAATGACAAAAACACGGATTGGCATCGCCGGTTACGGCAATCTCGGACGCAGTGCCGCAATCGGTGTGCGCCAGTTTCCAGACCTGGAGCTGGCCGCAGTTCTGACGCGGCGGGACCCGTCGTCGATTGAACGGGCAACGCCCGGTGTCAAGGTGTTCGCGCTGGATCAGGCCGCCTCTCTGGCCGATCGCGTCGATGTCATGCTGCTGTGCGGCGGCAGCCTTTCCGATCTGCCCGAACAGGGGCCCTGGCTGGCCGGCCTGTTCCACACGGTGGACGGTTACGATACCCATGCCCGCATTCCGGAATATTTTGCCGCCATGGACCAGGCCGGGAGGGCAGCCGGCAAGCTCAGCGTCGTCGCCGCCGGCTGGGACCCGGGCCTGCTTTCCCTGCAGCGCTTGCTCGGCCGGGCGTTTTTGCCGCAGGGGTCGGACGAGACCTTCTGGGGCAAGGGGGTCAGCCAGGGACATTCGGACGCGATCCGCCGCGTTCGGGGCGTGCTGGATGCCCGCCAGTACACCATTCCGCGCGAGGAAGCGGTTGAAGCGGTCCGGCAAGGCCTCGAACCGGAATTGAGCACCGCCGACAAGCACTACCGCGAGTGCTTCGTCGTCGCCGAGCCCGATGCCGACCGGGAACAGGTCGCAAATGAAATCAGGGCGATGCCGCATTACTTCGCCGAATACGAGACGACCGTGCATTTCATCTCCGCCGAGGAGATGGCCCGCGATCACGGGGGTTTGCCCCACAGCGGCCAGATGCTGCGCACGGGCCGGACCGGTCAGCAAAGGGAGAACCGGCACCGCCTGTCTTACAGCATGACGCTCGATTCCAACCCCGATTTCACCGCGCACGTTCTCCTGGCCTGTGCCCGCGCCGCCATGCGAATGGCCCGGGAAGGCCAGTCGGGCGCCCGCACACTGTTCGATATCCCGCCTGCCTACCTGTCGTCGCTGTCTTCAGAACAACTGCGCAAACAGCTTTTGTAGCAGCGCGCCGCTGGCACCCATGTCAAGAGGTGACAGACCATGGCCGGATCTTTACACCATGAAGCCGGCGATCATGACCGGCAATTCTCCCTGCGTCAGGCTTACGATCAGGATCAGCTGATCCACAACCGTTTCTTCATCACGCTCATCGCGCTCTCCGCCGGCCTGCTGCAGCTGATTTTCCTGGTGCCGGACATGATCCACCTTGCCCGGGGCGACGCGCGCCTGACCAGCCTGGTGCTGCGCCTGGCGGTCTGCAGTGCCTATCTGGCATTCGCCTGGCATAACCACCGCGGCCGAATCAGGACCTACCGCCAGTACTGCCTTCTGGTAACGCTCCTGGAAGCGGCGGCCGTCCTGCTGTTCCTGGTCGTTTTCCTCCAGTACGACCCGCCCCATTTTATTATCCAGTCGATGGGCATGATGGTCATCATCATGCTGGTCATGATCATCGCCAACCGCTACCTGCATAAATTGGTGCTATCCAGCCTGAGCCTGGTCGCTTTCCTGTTTCTCGCCGTGATCAGGCTGGGCGACCGGCTGGATCTGAACGAATTTCTGGCAGGCGGCTTTTACCTTACGGTCGTCCTGGCGCTCTGTGCGATCTTCGCCCGTATGCTGGACAAGCACATGTATCTCGAGTACCAGGCCAAGCACCAGCTGATCCACCTGAGCAGCGTCGATCCGCTGACCGGCGCCTGCAACCGCACCCGCCTGATCGAGGCCTGGAACCACTGGTCGGCCTGGAACCGGCGCTACCACCAGCCCTTGTCGCTGGCGCTGCTGGACATCGACAACTTCAAGCAGATCAACGACCAGCTGGGACACCAGGAGGCGGATGCGGTTCTGGTGGCCCTGGTCCGCCTGATCCAGGGCCAGCTGCGCGACTCGGACCTGTGCGCGCGCTGGGGCGGCGACGAGTTCGTCCTCCTGCTGCCTGGCACCGCCCCGGAGCAGGCGGTGTTGGCCCTCCGGCGCATTTTGCGCCTGCTGGCGTTCAAGCCCCTGATTGGGTCCACGACCGTGCGCTGCAGCTTCGGCCTGGCCGCCATGCAGCCCGGCTCCAGCCTGGACGACCTGATCCGGCTGGCCGACAAGCGCATGTACGCGGCTAAAAAGGCCGGCGGAAATCAGATTGGAACCGACTCCCTGCCGGTCACATGAGCCCTGTCTGGGTGAACCGAACTGTGCTATAATGGGCTCACGGGCATCGTCTGACGATGACCGGTTGCGTTTTATCCATTTGCAGGTAGGCTAACTAACTACCGATATGCGTAAGCTTAAGGAGGCAGTCAATGGGAATAATTAAGGCTATTGCCAGCGCGATTGGCGGCTCTCTGGCCGACCAGTGGCTCGAGGTTCTCGAACCGGACGACATGAGTGATTCGACCGTCTTTACCCGGGGGGTCAAGGTTCGCCGCGACGACCGGCGCAACAGCAATGTCAAGGGGACGGACAACACCGTTTCCAACGGTTCGGTCAT
>JAAZFW010000325.1 GCA_012511525.1 Clostridiaceae bacterium | reverse complement strand
GCCTGGGCTTCGAGCTTGGCCCAGTCCCTCGAGCGGCACTCCGCGGTCACGGTGCAGGCGTCTGCGACGATGTTGGTCGCCCCGCCGCCGCAGATGCGCCCGATGTTGGCGGTGGTCTCAGTGTCAATCCGGCCCAGCCGCATGGCCGCGATGCCTTTGGCCGCCGCCGTGATCGCGCTGACACCCTTTTCAGGTTCCATACCGGCATGGGCAGACTGGCCCTGGAGCTCGAAGACCAGGCCGATGTTGCCGGGGGCCTGCACGATCGCCGTCCCGGGCGAACCGCTGGCGTCGAGCACATAAGCCTGCCGGCCCTTGAGGCGCTGCAATTCGGCATGGGTCGATCCGAGCAAGTGCTGCTCTTCGGCGACCGTTAGAAAAAGCTCGACGGTGCGGTGCTCCAGGCCATCCTCGCCAATCGAGCGGATCGCCTCCACGATGGCTGTCAGGCCGGACAGGTCGTCAGCGCCCAAAACGGTGTCGCCGGCACTGGTGATGATGCCGTCAGATCCGATCACGGCCCGCTTGCCTTGACCTGGCTCAACCGTGTCAAAATGCGCGCAAAAGATAAGCGGCGGCCAGTCCAGCGTGCCCGGCCAGGTGGCGTAGATGTTGTTGCAGTCGCCCCCGATCGCCGCACCGGCCTGGTCTTCCTCGATGGAAAGGCCTAACGCGCGCAGCTGTCCCTTAACGGTTTCGGCCAGGGCTCGTTCGCCCCGTGACGGCGCGTCAATCGCGACGAGTGATGCGAAATGGTCTACGATGCGTTTTTCCTGGATCATAGGTCCTCCTTATGCGGAGCCCTTGCCCCGTCATTTTCCTCAGATGGTCCGTGTTGTTTCAGGCCGGGAAAGCCGTGCTGACGCAAGACCTCGTAGGCCATGACGGCGACGGCGTTCGACAAGTTGAGCGAACGTTTGCCGGGCAGCATGGGGATGCGCAGGCACTGCCCGGGATGGGCCGACAGCAGACCGGCCGGCAGCCCGGCGGTTTCCTTGCCGAAAAACAGCCAGGTTCGGGGGGGATACGCCACGTCGGCATACGTCCGACCGCCCTTGGTTGTCGCCAGAAAGATGCCCGACTGGCTGTCCGGCACGTGCAAGGTTGCCAGAAGCGTATCCAGATTTGGCCAGACCCGGAGCGCGAGATCCGGCCAGTAATCCAGGCCGGCGCGCCGAACCTGCCGCTCGTCGAGCGAAAAGCCGAGCGGTTCGACAAGATGAAGCCGGGCCCCGACCGCAACGCAGGTTCGGGCGATGTTGCCGGTGTTCTGGGGAATCTCCGGCTCGACCAGCACAATCTCAAGCACCGGTCAGCCCTCCTTTCGCGCCAGCAGATCCGAACCAAGCTGTTCGAAACGCATCAGGCGATGGTTCATGCCCGATTTGCCCAGCGGCGGCACCATCAGGGCGCCGAGCTCCCGCAGCGTCAGATCCGGGTTTTCGAAGCGGACCTGAGCGGCGGCCAGGACATCCTCGGGCAGCTGTTGTTCCAGGCTCCTGGCCTGCAGGGCGCGATAGAGCTCAGACTGCCGCGCGGCGGTGTTGGCCACGCGCTGCAGGTTTGCGTTGTCGCAGTTGACAACGCGGTTGACGCTGTTGCGCATTTCCTTCTCCACGCGCAGCGATTCGAAGGTCAGCAGGGACCGGTGCGCCCCGGCCAGAATCAGGTAGTCGGCCAGGTGCTGGCCCTCGCGCAGGTAGAGCACCTGGTAGTGGCCGCGGCCTGCCAGGCTGGTGTTGAGGCCGAGTTGTCCGAGCAGGTTCTGGATCGTCCCGGCCGCCTGGTTCTCCTGGCGGATCGCCAGTTCCATATGGTAGGCCGCCTGCGGTTCGCTGACCGACCCGCAAGCCAAAAACAGGCTGCGCAGCAGGGCCTGGCGGCAGCAGGGCGACCAGTCCGCAATATCGATGCGTCCGGCGGTCAGGAACATGTCCGCGATCGCCTGGCGCAGGCGATTGACCCAGTCAGATGGTTCAATGCGCAGCGACACCAGTTCCCGGCCCTGGCGCAGAACCGGTGTCAAACCATATTCCGCCTTGAGCAAATCGGCCAGCCTGGCGGCGATGCGCGCGTGGCCGGTTGTGAAATCGATGCGCGACGCGGTGAACTTTCCGGCAGACCAAATGGCCGCAGCCAGCTCAACCTGCCGGCAGCAAGCGCTGGTGCAGGGCGACAGGACCAGCTCGTCCTTGATCCGGCGTGAAAACGATGCGCTGCCCGGGCTCATATGTCGGTCCTGACCAGGCTGCGCGGCCTGGCGCCGTTTTCCAGGGCCAGCCGCAGGATGACCCGGGCCAGCACCATGTGGTCGTGGCGGATCACGCCGTTGTTGATGCACGCCAGCGGGGCGTCGACCATTTTGAGCCCCAGCTGCTCAAGTGAACTGCGTTCGGCCAGCACGGGCGTCGCGCTCTCCAGGCGGTAGCGGGCGATCTGCTGCCGGTCGATCCAGGCGTTGTTGACCACGCAGTAGTCGAGATAGCCCCGGGCCTGTTTCTGGCCCAGATGGTCAAGCAGGGCCTGGACGTGCTGGGCAGCGGAAAAGCCCAGCGTCTCGGCCGGCTGGGTCATCAGGTTGCAGACATAGATCTTGACCGCCGAACTGGCGCGGATGGCGCGGCGGATTTCCGGAAACAGGAGGTTGGGGATGATGCTTGTAAACAGGCTGCCGGGGCCCATGACGATCACATCCGCGCTCATCAGGGCCTGAATCGCCTCCGGAAGGGCCTGCGCGTCCGGAGGGGTCATCGTGATCTTTTCGATCGCGTTGTCCGATGTGGCCTGGCGGTGGCCGATCGCCGACTCACCCTCGATGACACAGCCGTCGCGCAGCCTGGCATGGATCTGCAGGTCCTGGAGCGAAACGGGCAGCACGCGGCCCTTGACGGCCAAAACCTTGGACACGTTGCGCACCGCGTCGTAAAAATTGGCGGAGATGGCGTTCATCGCGGCGATCAGGAGATTGCCGAAGCTCTGTCCCTTCAGACGGCCGTCGTTGAAACGGTAGTTGAGCAGTTCGTTCATCAGGGGCTCGGTGTCAGCCAGCGCCAGGATGCAGTTGCGGATATCGCCGGGCGGCAGAATGCCGAGATCCTCGCGCAGCATGCCGGACGAGCCGCCGTTGTCGGCCACGGTCACGATCGCGGTCAGATTGTTGGAAAACAGCTTCAGCCCCCTAAGGGCGGTCGACAAGCCCGTCCCGCCGCCGATGATGGCGATTTGCGGCCCGGCCGCGGGATTCTTGGCGTATTGGATGATCTTTTCATCGGTTTCAGTCAGCATAGCACTCCATCAGCAGGGGCCGTCCCGGTTGGATTTGCGCGGGTCTTTTTCCAGGTCCCGGTGGTCGATCACGACGCGCAGCTTGTTGTCGCGCAGGCGGTTGGCCAGATCCTCGGCCAAAACGACCGACCGGTGACGCCCGCCGGTACAGCCGACGCCGATCGTGAAACGGACCTTGCCCTCGCGGATGTAAAGGGGAATGGCAAACTCCAGCCATTGCTCCTGCATGTCCATGAAACGGACCGTTTCCGGATAGGACGTGACGCAGTCGATAACAGCCTGATCTTTACCGGATAAGGATTTAAGTTCCGGCACATAATACGGATTGGGGATGAAACGCACATCGATGATGCAGTCACAGTCGACCGGGATGCCGTACTTGAAACCAAAGGACTGGATCAGGATGGTCATGCGTTCGTCACGGTCGGTTTCAGACAGCATGGCGTAGAGCATATCGCGCAGCTCGCCCGCCGTCAGCGCCGAGGTCTCGATCACGTCGGAAGCCAGCTCCTTGACCGCCGCAAGGCGCTGCCGCTCAAGCTCGATGGCCTGCACGATGCTGCGGCCCTGGGCCAGGGGATGGTTGCGCCGGCTTTGCTTGTAACGGGAGATCAGGGTCTGGTCCGTCGCGTCCAAAAAGATGATCCGGTAGGAGATGCCCAGCTGGTTCAGCCGTTCCAGGGCGGGAAAGATGTCTTCGAACAGCTCCAGGCTGCGCACATCGATGACGAACGCCATGCGGGCCGTATCGACCGGATGCAGGGGCAGGTTGTTGTTCTTCTTGACATACGATGAGACCAGGTCGGGCAGAATGTTGGGCGGCAGGTTGTCGATGCAAAAGAAGCCCATGTCCTCAAGGTAATTGGCAGCCAGGCTCTTGCCGGCTCCCGACATGCCCGTCAAGATCAAGATATCCATGAAGATCCCCCCCGTCCGTAGTCGGCCTGGCCGCGGTCAGGCCGTCCAGTCCCCGATGCATTTGATCTCCGGTTCAAGCCAGACACCGGTCTTGTCGGATACAACCATTTGGATGTGCTCGATCAGGCGTAAAACGTCGCGGGCGGTGGCCGCGCCGCGGTTCACGATGAAACCGGCGTGCTTCTCTGACACCTGGGCGTCGCCGATGCTATAACCCTTGAGCTGGCAGTCGCTGATCAGCTTCCCGGCATAAAATCCCGGCGGACGCTTGAAGACACTGCCGGCACTGGGCCACTCCAGGGGCTGGGACTGGCGGCGCCGCTCGGCCAGGTCGTTCATCTTGGCCGTGATAGCTCCGTAGGAGCCCGGATTCAGTTCCAAACGAGCGCGCAGGATAACCGCGCTGCGTTCGGAAAACGCGCTGTGACGGTATGCGAACTGATGCTCCTCGCCATTGATCTGGCGGCAAGCGAGATCTTCATCCACAAAGTCGGTCTGCCGGACGACGTCCTGCATGCAGCCGTCGTAGGCGCCGGCGTTCATCTGGATGGCTCCGCCCAGGGTTCCGGGAATCCCGGAGGCAAATTCCAGGCCGGTCAGTTCCTGACGCGCGGCGAACGCCGCCAGAGCCGACAGCCGTGTTCCGGCCATGACCAGCAAAACGTCGCCCTGGCGCTCGATGCCGGACAGGGAATCGCCGACCGCCAGCACCAGACCGCGGATCCCCTGATCCGAAACCAGAAGGTTCGAGCCGTTTCCGACGATCGTGCAGGAAATCTGGCGGTTTTTGCAAAACCGCAGCGCCTGTTCGACCGCCCGGATACTGTCCGGCTCGAAAAAAGCATCCGCCGGGCCGCCGATCCGAAACGAGGTATGGCGGTCCATCGGCTCGTCGAAGCGCAGCCGGGACGGCGACTCTTCGGCCAGCGCCTGCGCGAAATCGTTTTGCAGCGTTTGGTGTATGGTCATGCTGCTCCTCAATAATCGGGCCCGAAAACCCGGTCTGTCAGGGCTTTGGCCGCATTGTACCCCATTTTCTTCTGGCGGAAATTGATGGCCGCGACCTCGACGATGATGGCCAGGTTGCGTCCAGGCCGGACCGGAATCGTGATGGACGGCACCTTGATGCCAAGAATATCGGTCTCTTCTTCGTGGATGCCGAGACGTTCGTAGTGCTTCTTCTCATCCCACAATTCCAGGTTGATCACAAAGTCGACATTTTCCTGGATTTTGACCGACGACACGCCATAGAGCTCCTTGACATCCAGGATCCCGATGCCGCGGATTTCGATCAAATGGCGGATGATCTCCGGAGCGCGGCCCAGCAGCGTCGTATCCGACACACGCCGGATCTCGACCAGGTCGTCTGCGATCAGGCGATGGCCGCGCTTGACGACCTCGAGCGCGGTTTCCGATTTACCGACGCCGCTCTCGCCCAGGATCAGGATACCCTCGCCGTAGACCTCGATGAGCACGCCGTGCAGGGAGGTGCGCGGGGCCAGTTCGACATTGAGGAACTTGACCAGGGAACTGGTGAACGAGGCGGTGATGTCCTGGGTGCGCAGGACCGGGATTTCATATTTGCGGGCGCATTCGACCAGTTCGGGCCAGGCTGCGTGGCTGCGTGTCAGGATCAGGCAGGGGATGCCTTTTTCGAACAGCGCGTCCAGGCGCTGGCGGCGGTCATCCGGTGTGAGCCGTTCCAGAAAGGCAGTCTCCATGTTGCCCAGCACCTGGATGCGGTCGGGGCCGAAATGGTCGAAGTAGCCGGCCAGCTGCAGCCCGGGTCGCGTCACATCGGCCACGGCGATCTGGATGTCTTCCAGCCGGCCAAAGTCGGCGATGACCTCCAGGTTGAATTCTCGGACGATTGTCTTGAGGTTTACGGGCGCCATGCTAGCCTCCATCGAACTTCTCTGGGCCAATCCCTGCGGACAGCGCGTCGCCGCAAGCGATTACCGGCCTTATTATAATCGATTCGCAGGAAAAAGGAAAAGCCGGCCTGCGGCCGGCTTCTGGAGCGGGATACGAGATTCGGACTCGCGACTTTCACCTTGGCAAGGTGACACTCTACCACTGAGTTAATCCCGCAAGTGCGTAGTTATTATAGCCTGCCCCTGGAAAACTTGTCAAGGCTGATTCCGACAGAAAACAGGGGGTAACCGTAGGCAGTCCGCAGGTTTGTCCCGCCTGTCAGGTGAATTGCACAATGCGAACGGTTCGCGTACCGGTGACCAGCTGCGGCAGCGACGGGGTCAGCATCGACTCGAGATCGGCGTGCAGATGGCCTGTCAGCAATACCTTGATCAGAGGTTCGGACGTGATGATTTCGACCGCCTCAAGTGTCGTGCTGTCGGCTTGCTGCTGAAGCAGCCGATATTCAGGATAATCGGCCATCAGCGGCTCGGGCGTTGCCATCAGGTAAGCGCAGGGGCGCTTTTTCTCCGTCATCATATAAGAATAGAGTCGCTCGCAATGCAGCGGCGTATGCATCGCCAGCACGATCGGCCAGCCGCGCTTCACTTCGAGCCGCAGCCGGTCAAGCTGCTCGCGCTCAATCCGGTAATAGGAATTGTCGATGGCGACGAAATTGACGCCCCCGATCAGGCGCGACGAAAAACGGATGTCGTTTGTGAAAGCGCCCTGAACGCGCTCAAGACTCTGGTTGCGGTATGCTTCATCCTCGAAGGCTTCCCCAACATACAGGCTGAACTCGTGATTGCCGGCTGCCATGAAACAGTCGTGTTGTGAGCAGAACTGCCTGGCAAAGTCCAGATTCGCAAAAGACACAAAATCGATCAGGTCACCGGTATGGACCAGCGGCGCCCCGATGTCCCGTGCACAGGCGGCCGCATCGAGCAAGAAAGACTCGGCCTTAGGGAAATGAACCGCGCGCGCATTGGCCAATTCCAGTTTACGGGCGTCGTCGCGCCCGTCCGCGCGGGTCATGTGCGTGTCGCTGATGTGTACAATCGAAAACGAGGCCCGGGCACCGACCTTGATTTGTGTTGTGATCCGGTTCATGCTGCCATCCTTTTGCTGTTTTGCCCATTGTACCATAAGACCGCCGCTTGCACTTGCCATGGACCTTGCGTACAATAGAGCAATCTGCCCGGTTTGGGCAAACCGCAAAGGAGTCTGCCGCGTGTCCGTCATCATTCAGATTTTTCTGCAGAACATTCTGCCGCTCTTTTTCCTGATCGGCCTTGGTTTTGTGCTGGACCGCCGCTTCAACTTGCAGATCACAACCCTGACCAAGATCAATTTCTACCTGTTTGTGCCGTCCTTTACATTTGTCAACCTGTATACGACCGACATCCGCCTCGATGCCGTCAAGGCCTTTATCATCACGCTACTTATCCTGGGCACGAACTACGGCCTCAGTTTCGTGCTGGCCAAGATCAAGAAGTATCCCAAGAGCATGACGTATGCCTTTCAGAACGCGGTCATGTTCTACAATTCCGGCAACATCGGCATTCCACTGGTCACGCTGGTCTTCAGCACCGGCATCTACCTGGTCGGCGACGAAGCCCCCTACCTGACGCTGGCCTTGTCGATCCAGGTCATGATCCTGGTTGTCCAGAACGTCAGTGTCAACACTTTCGGCTTTTTCAACGCTGGCCGGGCCAGCCTCTCAATCCGCCAGGCGCTTATCAACGTGCTCAAGATGCCGACTGTCTACATGGTGCCGCTGGCGTTCCTGCTCAAGCTGGTGCCTTACGACATCCGCGTCCTGCCCATCTGGCCGGTGCTCAACTACGCCCGCAACGGCCTGGTCCCGATCGCCCTGCTGTCCCTGGGCATTCAGCTTTCCAAGAGCAAGCTCAAACTCGATAACCGCGATGTCTATCTGGCCATCTTCACCCGCCTGGTCATCGGACCGATTCTGGCCCTCCTCTTCATCTGGCTGTTCGGGATGGAGGGCCTCCCGGCGCAGGTCGTCTTCATTTCGGCCAGCGTTCCGACCGCCGTCAACAGCGCCCTGATCGCCGTCGAAAACGATAACCACCCGGATTTCGCAACCCAGGTGGTCATCATGACAACGATTCTCAGTGCCCTGACGATGACCGGCGTCATCTACCTGTCCAATATCCTCTTCCCGGTTATCTGATTCACCTTTGCCGGGGCACAACCACCGCACCGAACGGCATCAGGGCCAGGCGGGCAAACTTGAAGTACTGCAGTCCGAACGGGATCCCGATCAGCGTGACGCAGAACGCCAGGCCCATGGCCGCGCTCACCAGGGCCAGTTCCAGGCCGAAAAAGACCAGCCAGAGAATATTGGCCAGCAGCGAGACCGCGCCGGTCTTGCGCTCATGGATCTCGCGCCCGAACGGCCAGAGCACCAGGCCTGCGAACTTGAAGCACTGGATCCCGATCGGAATGCCGACGATCGTCAGGCAGCACAGCAGCCCGGCCAGCGCCCAGCCCAGGGACAGGGCGAAGCCGCCCAGCAGCAGGAAAAGCAAATTGCCAACAAAGTTCATCGCTCAGGTCCTCGACCGGACCGTATAGTGGGTGTGCAGCAGATTGTGCGCGACATGGCCGCCCGGGCTGCCTAAAAATTCGCTGTACAGGGTCAGGATGTCCGGATTCTCGTGCGATTTGCGGATCGGCTTGCCTTCGTCCTCACGGTAGATCGCCTCCAGACGCTTGCGGCGGACATCGTCATTGACCGGCCGCGGCTGGCCGCCGCCGCTGATGCAGCCGCCCGGACAGCCCATGACCTCAATGAACACGTACGGGCTTTGCCCGGCTGCTATCTCGTCCAGGAGATGGGCCGCACCGGCAAGGCCGCTGGTGACGGCGATCCGGGCGGTGACACCCTCCAGGAAAGACCACTCCGGCTTGACATCCGCAAACTGGAACGAAGCAGTCTTGATCCGCTCCAAACCGACAATCGGCTGGACATGCAGCTGCTCAAAGGGCAGCTCGCGGCCGGTCACGACCTCGTAGACCGTGCGCAGAGCCGCCTCCATGACGCCGCCGGTCACGCCAAAAATGTCCGCGGCACCGGTCGACAAGCCCATCGGGCTGTCGAAGAGCTCGTCCGGCAGGTGTGTGAAGTCAATGCCGGCTTCGCGAATCATCTGGGCTAGCTCGCGCGTCGTCAGCACGGCGTCGACATTGGCGATGCCGTCTGTGGTCATTTCCGGCCGCGTCACCTCGTATTTCTTGGCTGTGCAGGGCATGACCGAAACGACGAACAGCCGCTTGGGATCGATGCCCTGCTTCTGGGCGTACCAGGTTTTGGTCAGCGCGCCCAGCATCATGTGCGGCGATTTGCAGCTGGACAGGTGGTCCAGGTACGGGCTGTAGAAATGCTCGGCGTACTTGATCCAGCCGGGGCTGCAGCTCGTGATCATGGGCAGAACCGGCTGCGGCAGGTGGCCTGGCAAATTCAGCGTGTCCAGCTGCTCCCGGGTCACCGCGCCGTTGGCCAGGGCCCCGGCCGCCAGGCGGCCGAGCAGCTCGTAGCCTTCCTCCAGGATGGTCAGGTCGGCGGTGAAATTGGTGTCAAAAACGGCGTCGAAGCCCATGCGCCGCAGCGCAGCAGCCATCTTGCCGGTCACCAGCGACCCGGGTGGCATGCCGAACGGTTCGCCCAGCGCCGCCCGAACGGCCGGGGCTGTCTGTACGACGACCGTCAGCTCGGGATCCGCCAGGGCGTCCCAGACCATTTTCGTCGCGTCTTTTTCCTTGAGGGCGTTAACCGGGCAAACCAGGGTGCACTGGCCGCAGGCCGCGCAGACCGCTGACCCCAGCAGCAAGTCGCCGCCGGGGCTGATCGATGTGCCAAAGCCGCGGTTCTGGGCGTTCAGGGCGCCGACACCCTGGATTTCGTTGCAGACCGAAACGCAGCGCCGGCACAAGATGCACTTGTTGTTGTCGCGCACGATGGCGGCGCTGGAGGTGTCGACCAGGTTCTTGGAGCGCTGGCCGGCAAAGCGGGAGACGTCGACCTGCAGCACCTCGCCCAGCTGGCGGAACTCGCAGTCATGGCTGCGGGCGCAGTGCAGGCAATCGGTCGGGTGGTCGGACAGCATCAGCTCGTACAGGACCTTGCGCGCCTTGCGGACCTTGGGCGTGTGTGTGCGCACCACCATGCCGGACGTCGCCGGGGTCACGCAGGAGGCCATCAGGGACTTGGCGCCTTCAACTTCGACGACACAGATGCGGCAGGCGCCGATCTGGTGGATCCCCTCCAGGTGGCAGAGCGTCGGGATCTGGATATGGTTTCGTTTGGCCACCTCGAGAATGGTTTCGCCTTCCCGGGCGGTTACCTGTTGCTGGTTGATGGTCATGGTAAACATCTGCGATTCCTCCTTCGGCGACGGTCACAGCGCAGGCAGCGCATGGCTTCGGCGATGGCGTTGAGCTTGTGGAACCCGCGCACAACCTCGTCGAACGAGCGGCAGCGGTCATCCGGCGCGAGGCATTTCATGTCGAAGCGCTCGTGCTCGACCAGTTCCGGATCATCGACCGGTTCGGGAATCTTGATCGGCTCCCCCTTGTTGAGGACGCCGTCTCCGCCCAGGTACCGGTCGATCGAGCGCGCTGCCTTCTTGCCGTCCGCGATCGCCGTAATCACGACATCCGCGCCGCGCACGACGTCGCCGCCGGCGAAGACGCCCGGCATGGTCGTCTTTTGCGTCTCCGCATCGATGACAAACGTGCCCCAGTCGGTCAGTTCCACCTCGTCCCTGCGGACAAAGGGCAGATCCGAATACTGGCTGACGGCGGGAATCACCATGTCGACGTCAAAAATAACCCGGTCTTCCGGTATCCTGACCGGCTTGCGGCGGCCTTCCCGGTCAAAACCCTGCAGCTTCATGCGCTGGCAGACAACCCGCTCCACGCCGGCACGGCCTTCGAAATACACCGGATCCATCAGCTCGTGGATGTGGACGCCCTCTTCAATCGCCTCGACGATCTCCCGTTTCTCGGCCGGCATGTCCTCGATGCCGCGCCGGTAAAGGATGTGAACTTCTGAAGCGCCCATGCGCAGCGCGACACGCGCGGCATCCATCGCGGTGCTGCCGCCGCCGATGACCGCGACAATGCCCTGAACCTTGACATCGCGGCCCAGGTTGACATCGCGCAGAAAATCGAGTCCGTGGTAGACGCCTGGCAGCTCCTCGCCCGGGACGCCGATCTTGCGCGCGTGCTGGGTCCCGGTGGCAATGTAGATGGCGTCGTGCGACCGGCGCAGATCCTCGAAAGAGAGGTCGCGGCCGATTTCGCTGTTGGTATGCACGGTGATGCCGACCTGGCAAAGCGTGCGGATCTCATGCTCGAGCACCTGCTTGGGCAGCCGGTACTCGGGGATGCCGAAGGCCAGCATGCCGCCAGCCACCGGTTGGGCTTCGTAAACGTCGACCGCATAGCCCAATCGTCCCAGGTAATACGCGCAGGTCAAGCCGGACGGCCCGGCGCCGATGACCGCGACCGATTTGCCTTTCTTGGGGAACACGAGATCGACCATCGGCCTGTCCGCTTTCATCGCCTCGTCCGCCGCGTAGCGCTTGAGGTCCTGGATGGCCAGCGGATCGTCCAGCTGGGCCCTCCGGCAGCGGCTTTCGCACGGATGGGTGCAGACGCGGCCGCAGATGGCGGGGAAGGGATTTTCCTGACGGATCAGGTTGTAGGCATCGACCGGACGGTTGGCTGCGATCAGGGCGATGTAGCCCGGCACATTGACACCCGCAGGGCAGGCGTTCTCACAGGGAGACAGGAACAAGTCCGCGCAGACACCCGCCCGGCAGTAATGGTGGCGGATGTGTTCGTCGTATTCTTCCCGGAAATACTTGATCGTACTCAGGACCGGGTTGGGCGCGGTCTGACCAAGCCCGCACAGGGCGGTTTCCTTGATCGTCTCGCCCAGCTCGATCAGGCGCTCGACGTCGCCCTCGACACCCTGTCCGTGCGTGATGCGTTCCAATATCTCCAGCATGCGCTTCGTGCCCAGCCGGCAGGCGACACATTTGCCGCAGGACTCGTCCTGGACAAACTCCATGAAAAAGCGGGCAACGTCGACCATGCAGGTGTCTTCATCCATACAGATCAGGCCGCCTGAGCCCATGATGGCGCCCAGCTCGACCAGGGACTGGTAGTCGATCGGCGTATTCAGGTGCTCGCGGGTCAGACAGCCGCCGGACGGCCCGCCGGTCTGGGCAACCTTGAATTTTTTGCCCTTGGGCACACCGCCGCCGATATCGAAGATGACTTCACCCAGCGTGATCCCCATCGGCACCTCGACGATGCCGGTGTTGTTGATGTCGCCGGCCAGGGCGAACACCTTGGTCCCCGTGCTCTTTTTCGTCCCGATGGATGTGAACCAGTCGGCGCCGTTGCGGATGATCGCGGCGATGTTGCCGAACGTTTCGACGTTGTTGATCACGGTCGGCTTGCCGTACAGGCCGCGCTCCGACGGGAACGGCGGTTTCTGGCGCGGTTCGCCGCGCCGGCCTTCGACCGAGTTCATCAGGGCGGTCTCTTCGCCGCAGACGAAGGCGCCGGCGCCGATGCGCACCTGCAGGGAGAACGAGAAGCCGCTGCCAAAGATATTCTCGCCCAGCAAGCCGCTGCTTTCAGCCTGCTCGATCGCCTGGCTGAGCCGCTCGATCGCCAGAGGGTACTCGGCGCGGACATACACGAAACCCGCCGTGGCACCGATGGCGTAGCCGCCGATGATCATGCCCTCGATCAGGGAAAAGGGATCGCCTTCGAGCAGACTGCGATCCATGAACGCGCCCGGGTCGCCTTCGTCGGCGTTGCAGATGATGTATTTCTGCTCTGATTGCGATTTGCGGGCCAGCGCCCATTTCAGCCCGGTCGGAAAACCGCCGCCGCCGCGGCCGCGCAGGCCGGAGCGCTTGATCTCTTCGACCACCTGCTCCGGCGTCATCGTGCCAAGCGCCTGCTCCAGGGCAAAAAAGCCGTCCTGTGCGATATATTCCTCGAGGCTGCCGTAGTCGATCTTGCCGCAGTTCTTGAGGACGATTTTCTTTTGGCGGTTGAAAAAGTCGAGGTCGTTCAAGTGCGTCACATGCTTGCCCGACCGCGGGTCGACCGGGCAAAGCTCCTCGACGATCGTCTGGTGCACCAGGTGCTGGCGCACGATCGTGATCATGTTCTCCGGCTTGAGCTTGCAGTAGAAAACACCGCCGGGCTGAACCAGCATGACCGGACCGAGGTCGCAGATGCCCATGCAACCGGTCATTTTAACCTGGACTTCGTTCTGGATACCGACAACGTGCAGCGCCTCGATCAGGGCACTTTGTACCTGAACGCAATCACAGGAGATGCAGCCGGCGCCGGCGCAGACCAGAACGCTCCAGCGCCAGCGCGCTTGCTTGGACAAGTAGCTGTCCCGGACCATCTCCAGGTTTTCCTTCGTGCGGATCGGTGACAAGTTACCGTTCATCTTCCGTCCCTCCTACTCGTACTGGCTGAGCATATCCTGCAGCTTGTTGGGGTTGACCCGCTTGTGGACGACATTATTGATAGCCACGGCCGGCGCCAGGCCGCAAGCGCCGATACAGCGCTTGACCTCCAGCGAAAACCGCCGGTCGGGTGTCGTCTCGCCCACGTCAATCTCGAGCAGGCCTTTCAGGGCATCCAGGACTTTTTTGCCCCCCCGGACGTAACAAGCCGTTCCCAGGCAGACCTGGATCGTGTGCCGGCCCTTGGGCTGGGTCGTGAAATAGGAATAAAACGACACCACGCCGCTGACCTCGGAAAACGGCAGCTCCATCTGCTCGCAGATGAAGCGCTGAACCTTTTCCGGCAGGTAGCCGAAGATGGCCTGGGCCATATGCAGGATTTGAATCAGGTTACTGGGTTTTCGATCATAGTCCTCGATCACCTGCATCAGCGTCTGGTACGCTTTCTGCTCGTCGATGACCGCTGTCTGACAATCGCAATGCTGAGCCATGTTCACAAAACCTCCCGTATAAGCAAAGAGACGTGCTGTCTGGCGCCCAAATTGGGGCCAAGGCGCCGCAAACGTTTTGGATGTTCCGCCTGACCCTAACGGGTCAGCTTCTGTTTGTCTCTGAAAACGGGCTTATAGAGCTGTTTCCGGCCTGTGTGCAGCTGACGCAAACGTTTAAGTTATCATAAAAAAACGCGGTTTTGCTGGCTTTGCCTGAACTCACTTTGCCTATTGTAACACAGCCTCCGGATTTTTGGCAGATTGTTCTGGTTAATTTTTCTGTTCGGTATTTGCTTTTTTCATCCCTGGGGACACGCAAAATACGCGTCTTCAGGAGAGCCTTATCTGCTCTTTTTGCCACATTTGTTTGCATTCTGTTCATATTCTCGCGTTAAAATGATGAACAGCGTATTAAACTTCTCACAGGAGGCTTCACATGAGCAAAATTGACAAAATTCCAAAACTCGTCGAAAAGAGGAAAAGCGACAAACTGGTCGCCATGCTGCGCGACAAGTCTTCCGAAGTCCGGGCAGCCGCGATTGACGGCCTGGGCAAGATCGGCGACGAAACCGCCATGAACACACTCGTCGTGCTGCTGCGCGACCCCAGTGCGGAACAACGCGCCGCCGCCGTCAAGGCGCTGGGGCTGCTGGCCATCCGGGACACCCGCAATACGGCTGCCAAATCGCATCTGCAGTACCTGAAGACAAGCGAAACAGACGCGACCGTCATTCAGGCGCTCGAAGAGACGATGACCAAGATCAGCCAGGCTTAACCCAAGCGGTTGTGTCAGGCCTGGCTACGGCGCCAGGCCTTGACTTTATCCATAAAGGCTTTGACCCGGTCCGGGTCAACGAAGTTTGGGAACTTACCGTCCACCTTGAAGGTTGTTCCGACCACGGCTCCGTCTGAGACAGCCAGCTGGCGATCGATGTTGTCGATCCGGCAGCCGGTGTTGCAGAAGACAGCCGTATCCGGTACGGCCTGTTTCACTTTGACCAAAAGCTGTGTGTCGGTCTCCAGGCCGGCCGTCAGTCCGGACACGCACAAGCCGTCCGGCTGGTTGTTGAAAACCGTGGAGCGGGCGATGTCGCAGATATCCCGCTGGCCCAGGTAGCTGGCCGCTTCCGGCACGATGTTGAACAGCATCTTCAGGTCCGGGACCTGGACCGCCACTTTATGGCGCACTGTCTCACCGACCTGGGTGTTCCAAAGGCCGAAATCGCTGGCATACACGCCGGTGATGATCTCACGGATGAAGCGCGCGCCGGTGGCCGCCGCCAGGTCGATCGAGGCGATCGGGTCCCACAGCACATTGACCCCGAACGGGATGCGGATATCCTGCATGAGCTCCCCGATCACGCGGGCCATCGCCGCCGTTGTTTCCGGGCGCACCTTCGTCAGGTACGGCAGGGAAAACTCGTTGGAAAACATCACGGCGTCAACCCCGCCGCTTTGCAGCGCCAGGAAGTCGCGCCGCGCCTGGGCCACCACCCAAGCCATGCCCTTTTGCGCGTCATAGTGGGGATCGCCCGGCAGGGCCTGCAGGTGACACATCGCGATAATCGGCTTTTTTGTGCCCAGTACTGATTCGATCCAATCCATTTGTCTTTCCTCCGTCGTGTTATAGCTGATTCAAATCGCTCATCAGGTTCTTGGTTTGCTGGTAAAGCGCCTGGTAGATCCGGGTGTACGGCCGGTAGCGCCGGTGCCGCTCCGGATCGGGCTGGTAGGACGGCCCCAACTGGATGCGGCGCCGCAGATCCTCGACATCCGCGAAATGCCCGGATCCCAGGGCAGCCAGCAGCGCGTCGCCGTATGCGGCCCCGAACGCCTGGCCGGATGACAGCGTCCGGCCGCAGATGTCCGCCGTCAGCTGCAGCCAGGGCGGGTTGCGGGTGCCGCCGCCGACCGCGACGATGTGGCTCGTTTCAAGGCCCATTTCCGCAAAGATCTCCAGATGCTGGGCGATGCCGTAGCCGACCCCTTCCAGGCAGGCGCGGTAAAGGTGCTCGCGCCGATGGCCGAGCGGCAGGCCGAAAAAGGCGCCGCGAGCCTTGGGGTCGTGGATCGGGGTGCGCTCGCCGCTCAGGTACGTCAGCACGACCAGGCCGTCAGAACCGGGCGGGATGCCCTCGATGT
>JAAZFW010000324.1 GCA_012511525.1 Clostridiaceae bacterium | reverse complement strand
TCGAGGTTTCGAACGTCCCGATCCGCCGGGCCAGGTCGACGGTATCGTTCTTGTCCAGCCCGATCAGGGGGCGGAAGACAGGCATCGGGACAACATGATCGGTCGTGACCAGCGCCTCCAGCGTCTGACTGGCGACCTGCCCCAGGCTCTCGCCCGTGATCAGCACCTTGGCACGGATCTTTTCGGCCAGACGGGCGGCGATGCGCATCATCATGCGGCGGGTGACAATGGTCAGCATATCCAGCGGGCAATGGTCGCGCAAGGTGAGTTGGATGTCGGTGAAATCGACGATGTGCACGGTCAGCCGGCCGGTGTAGGCAGTCAGGATCTCGGCCAGCGCGAGCACCTTTTCCCGCGCCCGGTCGCTGGTATAGGGAAAAGCATGGAAGTAGACCGCGTCGAGCTCCATGCCGCGCGAAGCCATCATGTAGCCGGCCACCGGGCTGTCGATACCGCCTGACAGCAGCAGCAGACCGTGTCCGCCAGTGCCAACCGGCAATCCGCGCTGGCCCTTGACGACCTGCGCATACAAGCAGATGGTGTCGCGCACCTCGACATAAACGGTAAAGTCCGGCTGGTGAACGTCGACGCTCAGCCGGTCCGGCAGCGCCGCCATGATCGCCTCGCCGACGCGGCTGCTGATCTCGGGCGAGGTCAGGGGGAACTGCTTGTTGCCGCGCCGGCTCTCCACCTTGAAGCTGAGGACGCGGGACGGATCGGTCTGGGTGCGGGCGAAAGCGACCGCTTGGGCCAGCAGCGCCTCGAGGCCGCCCCGAAAACGCCAGACCGGGCTGGCCGACACGACGCCGAAAACCGACACAACTTGCCGGATGGCCTTTTCCAGGTCCTGCTGGTCGTCGTGCGGTTCGATCCAGAGCCGCGACTGCGTCTGAACGACGCTAAACGAGCCGATTTTGCGCAGGCGGCGGCTGATGTTCTCGATCAGGCGGCGTTCAAATTTGCCCCTGTTTAGTCCCTTTAGGGTGATTTCGCCCAGTCGGGCGAGTATGACGGTCTCGTGCTGCAATTCAGGCATGGATGTCCTCCACAATAGGTTCAGGGTCGGGCCAGGCGGCGCCAGGCGGTGTTGATCGCCCGGGCGGCCGAATGGATCTCATCGGTTGTGTTCGTGCGCGCGAAGCTGATGCGGACAGCGCCCAGCACCGTCGCGGCGTCAAAGCCCATCGCGGTCAGAACCCTGTTGCCTTTGCCCCGCCTGGACGAGCAGGCCGATCCGCTGGCGATGTAAATCGATTCGGCGGACAGGGCGTTGACCAGGGTCTCGCCGCGCAGACCGGCGAAAGAGACGGCCAGGATGGGCCAGGCGCGCGTCGGCGGCGACAGGACCGTGTAACGCGTTCCGGCCGCGTCCAGTTCCGCGAGCAGCAACGCGCTATAGGATCGGGCGGTCCGGGCAAGCGCTTCGGTACCGGGGATCGCTTCGTCAAGCGCGGCAGCCAGGGCGGCGGCCAGAGGCGGGTTTTCCGTACCGGAGCGATAACCCTTTTGCTGCCCGCCGCCATGTACGAGCGCGTCCAGGCGGCAGCGCGGGTGCCGGAGCAGCCATCCGATGCCCTTGGGTGCGCCCAGCTTATGGCCGCTGCCGGACAGCAGATCGACGCCGCTGGCGTCAAAGGCCATCGGGATCTTGCCCCAGGCCTGGACGGCATCCAGGTGGATCGGGGTCTTCGGGCTGAGCCGGTCGCGCAGGGCGACAATCCGTGCGGGGTCGTTGACCGCGCCGGTCTCGTTGTTGACCAGGATCAGGCTGATCAGGCCAGCCGGCTCCCTGAGGGCGCGATCCAGCGCGTCAAGGTCAACGACCCCTTGCCCTGTCAGGGGCAGCCGTTCCACCTTGCAGCCCTGGGTCTCCAGCCAAGCCGCGGTTTCCCAGACGGCCGCATGCTCGCCCTGGCTGATCAGGAGCCGGCGCGGCAGACGCGACGACCGCAACAGGCAGCCTTTGAGCGCCATGTTGATCGATTCGCTGCCGCCGGAGGTCAAAATCAGGCTGTCCGGCGCGCAGCCCAGGTGTTTCGCGATCCGTTTGCGGGAATCGAGCAGGGATTTTTCAGCATCCCGTCCCGCCTGGTGCGGCGAGGACGGATTGGCGTAAACCTCGGCCAGCTGGCGGCCGTATGTCTCGAGGACGGCCGGCGTCGGGCGGGTCGAAGCTGTATGGTCAAGATAAATGGACAATCAGGGGGTCAACTCCTTCCGCTGTCCAGGTTGAGGGCGACCAGGTCGGCGCGCAGGGCCGCGGTGCTGATCTCGCAGACATTGCCGCTGCGGGAGGTCGAACGGCTGGACAGCACCAACACCGGCGCGTTGCGCGAGATGTCAAGGATCTGCGACTCCTCGGTCCGGGCCTGGCGTACGAACAGCCGGCCCGCCGTCTTCTGGGGCAGGTAGGCGTACTTATTGGCCGTGATGTCGATCATGCGCTTGCCCTGGCTGAGGTCCGGTCCGAGCTCCGGAAACATGCTGACGGGCACCAGCGTCCGGCAAAAGGCGTAGGTTTGGCCGTTTTCGGTCTGCTGCCAGGCGATCGACCAGTAACCGGGATGGCCTGGTCCGTCGGAAGCGCCGAACAGGCGATCCAGCTCGGCGTCGCCGGTCACCTTTTCGATTTCGACGTGATCGAAATGATCCAGCGAGCGGGCGGTCAACAAGGAAAATTGGCCGGCGATCAGGTTCTTGACTTCAATGCGCTCCGGTTCATCGGCCACCAAGGTGCCGCGTCCCTTGACGATGACCAATATCCCTTCGCTGACCAGTTCGGCAATCGCCTGCCGGACCGTCGGCCGGCTCAGGGACAGCTCCTGGCATAAGGCCATCTCCGACGGGATCTGCTGGCCGGGGGCATAGGTCTGCTGCCGGATCCGGTCAATCAGCAATTCCTTGAGCTGTGCGTAGAGCGGCTGGGTGCTTCGCCTGTCGATTTTCATAAGTTGCGGCCACCTTTCGTGTGTAATCGGGCTGCCTTTCGTCTGGCGGGAGGCTTTGCCGTCATTACATCATATCATGAAGAGACCGCTTTTTTAAGACATCGCGCAAAAAAGCCGGACAGGGTATAACACCGTCCGGCTCTCTGCCCGGTGATTCGGCTTTTGGGGCTGTTCATCAAGAAGGTGCCTATAGATGCTTAACAGGCCCTGGCCTTAATCGACCATGATGCCGCGGTAAACCGGGTACGGGTAACCCTGGCTGACATCATCGTAGCCAGGCAGTTCGGCCTTGCCGAGCGCCGAGAAGGTATCCAGGCTGGCGGCGCGCACCTGGCGTCCGGAGAACGTCAGCAGCGTGTTGCCGATCCAGGCTGCGCGGTAAACGGCGTCGTGGCCGTAGAATGCCTGCATCTCCTTTTCGTTCAGCGGCTGCTCAGGTCCGAACGGGTCGCCCAGCTTGTCAAAATGTGTCACGTGGCCGCGCAGGACCAGCTGCTTGTTCTCGTCAAGCCCGAGAACCAACAGCCCCTGGTAGCTGGGCTGCCGGTATGTTTTCGGGTCATCCGCGGCGCGCGGGGTCAGCGGCGCCGGGAAGGCGATCAGGTTCTTTTCCCGGGAGAAAAGCAGGTTCTTGTGGTTGTACAGGACATCGGCGTACGACCCGATGCCGCCCAGCAGGAACGTAGAGACTTCGCGCGGCTGATTGAAGTCGCTGATGTCAAAAAGGGAGACCTTGAGGCCGAGGTTGAATACACAGTCCTCCCCTTCTGTCAGGACATCGTAGCCGAACCCAAGCAGCAGGTTTTCATCGTAGGGGTGCAGGTATGTGCTGTAGCCGGGGATTTTCAGTTCGCCCAGAACCTTGGGTGGCCTTGGGTCGGCCAGGTCGATCACGAACAGCGGGTCGACGGTCCGGAAGGTCACCACGTAGGCCTGGCTGCCCATGAATCGGACTGACTTGATCGTCTCGCCGGGTGCCAGCCCGGTCAGTTTTCCGGCCACGTTCAGGCTGCCGTCGAGGACATAAAGATTGTTTTTCGATATGTTTTGAGAACCGCTCCAGGAACCGCCCGTCGGGGTGGCGATGCGGAAATACCCGTCGTGCTCGTCCATGCTGAACTGGTTGATGATCCAGCCCGGCACAGATCCTTTGCCGGCCTCGCTAAGCGCGGCGCCGGCCAGCTTGAAGCGGTAGATTTCGGTGTTGTAGGTCGGATAGCTGTTTTCCTTGCCGCCCCAGATGACCTGCCATGCGGCGATGTAGAGATAACCGGCCGAGGCGTAGACCTGTCCGGAGGAACCCAGCAGGGAGCGCAGGTCCGGTTCGGACGCATCGTCCGTGATGTCGAGCGCCGACATGATGGTCTGGTTGCTAAGGTCGCCGTCAGGCAAGATGGTGATCCGGTCCGGCTCAAGCGCCGTCCAGGTGCCGGCGAGCGGATCGATGCAGGTAGAGGGAAAGACTTCCTCTGGTTTTAGGTCTTCGGCCCTGGCTTCGTAAATCCGGTATTGGTAGCGGTTGGAGACGACATAGAGCGATGATCCGACTTTGCGGCTGGTGCTGTAGCCGCCGTCCTGCGTGAACTGGCGGACCAGGTCCGGCGCTTCCGGGTTGCTGATGTCGTAGATGCGTACCGAGGTGTAGCTGCGTGCGTTGTAATAGGGGTACCAGATCGAGCGGTCCGCGGCCACGCCGGCGCTTTCAGTCGGGCTTTCATCGGGAGCAGATCCCTCGCTGCTGGCACCTTCGGACGTGTCGGGTTCTTCAGGTTTGGTCTCGGAAGGTTCGGTCTCGGAGGGTTTGGTCTCTTCAGGCTCCGGGATATAGCGCTCCTGGACGCTGCCGGTCACGATCAGGACAAGGCGCTGATTGTCGATGTCCAGGAACAGCTCGGCGGGCGTTTCCGTGACGATTGTCTTCTCTTTTTCAGTGTAAGGGTTGATCTTGTGCTCGAAAACGACCTCAAGCTGCGCCGGGTCCGCCGCGTCGATCACGTAGAGGCGGCTGTTGGCGATCAGGTAGAGGTAACGCCCGTCGGTCTTGATGATATCGGCCTCGTCGACCCCTTCGACCTGGATGTTGGTCTGGGAATAGTCCTTGATGTCGCCGGCCTGGCTGGGCGCGCCTTCCGCGTTGCGCATGGCGTCGGTATCCGCACTGGCCATGGTATAGCGGCGGGCGTACGGAGGCTGGTTCTTGGCGGCCTTGGCGACCAGATCCAAAAGACCGGCGTAGTCTTCAGCCTGGATCGGCTTTTGGCTGCTTGTCGGCTGACTGCTCACAGACGGAGACGGCAGACCGACGGACGAACAGGCCGTCAACACC
>JAAZFW010000323.1 GCA_012511525.1 Clostridiaceae bacterium | reverse complement strand
GCTAAATGATGCCGGTGTGGTCGATCAGGGCGTTTAGCACCGGCAGGGACAGGTTCAGAAGCAGGGCCAGAATGCCAGTGTAGACGGCCAGCGTGAACGCCGTAAGCAAAAACGTGCGGTTGTCGTCGAAGCCGGTCAGCCGGCGCAGCGCGAAAAACTGCAGTACGGAGGATACGGAAAAGCCGGCCGCCAGCATCAGAAGCGCGCTGAAAAAGGAGCCGGACAGGACAAGCAGGGCGCTGAAGGCGAACAGGCTGGCATAAAGGTAAGCCGGCGACAGCTGGCGAATCAGGCGGATCAGCGAGAGGCGCTGCCGGTAAAGCACACGTGCGGCCAGCTGGTATAGCACCGCCAGGAGCAGGTTTGCCACCAGGCAGATTCCAGCTCCCTGCAGAAAAACAAAGACCTGGCTGAAAAATGAGAACCCGTTCAGCGCGATCGCGGTGTTCAGAGACAAAAACAAGGACAGCTGCGGCTGCCGGATGGCGAGCAGCAGCAGCAGACCAGCGAGCAGGCTGGAGGCAGACAGAACCAGAACGGTGACGCCTCCAGCCTTGCTGTTCTCTGCCTGTTCCGCAGGATTGGCCGGGTGTGTCAGCTGGTAGGCCAGCTGCCCGAACATGACGGATCCGGCCTTGTTCTCCATGCGGAAAGAACGGCGCTGCGCACGCGGCCTGGATTGGCCTGCCGCCGTTTTGCTGCCGGCAAACGGATTAAAGAAACTGACAGCCTTTTTCCAGAACGAAATGCGGGCGCGAGGCTTGGGACCGTTCGCTTCAGTTTGTTTGGGCTGGCTGCTGCCGGTGCCCTCCGACGACTGCGCTGTCGCGCGGCAGCCGCATTTTTCGCCAGGATTCAGTTCGCGGCCGCAATAGAAACAATATCGGGCCATGCTAAGGTGTCCTCCAACGGATTGATCTACTCCATCATAAATGGAATATGTTATCATTATATGACAAAACGCGGTCGTTTTTGGAAAATGACCCGCGACGGCCATGGAGGATCCCAGGCAACATGAACATCGAGAAAGTCCTGCAGGAAGAATTTTCCCTGCCAGAGATGCAAACCCGTCAGGTCATCAGCCTGATCGACAGCGGCAACACCATCCCGTTTATCGCCCGTTACCGCAAGGAACAGACCGGCAACCTTGATGACCAGGTCCTGCGCCGCTTTGCCGAAAAATTGGATCAGCTGCGAGCCCTCACGGAGCGCCAGGAGGATGTGCTTCGACTTATTGAAGAACAGGGTAAGCTGACCGCTGAACTCAGTCAGGCGATCCGGCAAGCCTCAACCCGGGCCGAGATCGACGACTTGTACCGGCCTTTCCGGCCCAAGCGGAAAACGCGCGCTTCGGCTGCCCGCGCCCAGGGCCTGCAGCCCCTCGCGGATTTGTTGGCGAGCCAGATAGCTTCAGAGGCGTCCATTCGCGATCTGGCCTGCCAGCTGGCCCTGGCGCCGGAAGGGCCGGCAGACGAAGCGGCCGCTTTGGCGGGCGCCTGCGACATCCTTGCGGAAATGCTGTCTGACGATGCCTGGGTCAGGCGCCGCCTGCGGCGTCTGCTTCAGGACCAGGGTCAGATCGTCACCGAGGGCCGCACCAAAGAGACAACGGTCTACTCGGCGTATTATGCCTACAGCGAACCCGTCAGAAGCATTCCCGGCCACCGGGTTCTGGCGATCGACCGCGGCGAACGGGAAAAAGTCCTGTCTGTCCGCATTGCCGTCGATCCGGAAGAGCCTCAGGCGCTTTTGAAAGGCCGGCTTGTCTCGCGGCGTTCCGCCGCCCAGGCGTGGCTGGAGCAGTCGGCTGCAGACGCCTGGAAAAGATTGCTGCTTCCGTCCCTGGAGACAGAAGTCCGCAACGAGCTGACCGCTCAGGCCCAGGAGCAGGCCGTCCAGGTTTTTGCGGCCAACCTGCGCAGTTTGCTGCTGCAGCCCCCGGTTCGCGGCCACAGCGTGCTCGGGCTGGATCCAGGCTACCGGACCGGCTGCAAGACGGCGGTGGTCGATCCGACCGGGCGTGTCCTGGCGACCGGCGTCGTGTACCCGACACCGCCGCGCAGCCAAACGGCCGAAGCAGCCCGAACCTTGACCGGCCTGATCGCCAAGCACCAGGTCAGCCTGATTGCGATCGGCAACGGGACGGCCTCCCGCGAAACCGAGCTGTTTGTCCGTGACATGATCCACGACCAGAAGCTGTC